>NZ_JAPZSR010000408.1:0-45647 GCF_027531875.1 Microcystis sp. LE19-84.1B
TTTTTACATTCACGTCTCTCTTCCTATTTACGCACCACCTATAAAGATAAAATACTGTAAAACGTCGGGTGCGTTAGACGGCAGAAATTGCTGCTTTGACTTGAAGGTAACAATCCGTCGTAACGCACCACCTATCATCAACTAAATAGCCGGTTATAATTAAAGATTTATTATAACTCGATCGCTGTTAAAATTGCGGTAGAATCGGGAGAGTGACTCGGAGTTTTTTCTTGGGGTGCCGATTCCCGCAAAGGATAGCCATTTATTCTATCAGATTGAGAAGATATTACTTATGATAACACTTGTGACTATATTTTTCACTGCCTTGCTCGCAGTTACGGATTTTACTTACCAAGTTTTGATTCATTTTCCCATACAAATCCTCAATTCTTTCGGGTCGTTGCTGTCCTATGGAGTAATCGGACTGATAATTTTAGTCCTAGTGTGGATTGTGGGTGACTGATTTCTCAGGGGAAAAAAAATGAGAGAATCAGCCTTAGCTAATTCTCCCCAATTTAAACCAACTTTTAGTTTTTACTGTTCACTAGCCACTGCTTGGGGTTGTCCTTGCGGTTGGAATTGGAACAGGGAATAAACCACGTTACGACGGATATCAATCATCATTTCTAAAAACATCTCGTAGCCTTCCTGTTTATACTCAATTAGGGGGTCTTTTTGACCGTAACCGCGTAAACCAATCGACTCGCGTAAAGCTTCCATAGCTTGCAGGTGTTCGCGCCATAACATATCGATTTGTTGCAGGATAAAATAACGTTCGGCATCGCGCATTAAACCGGCGCGAATATTATCCACTTGACGTTCTTTAATTTCGTAAGCTTTGCGAACTTCTTCGTGTAGAAACATCTTGATATCATTGACACTCATCTCCTCGATATCTTTAGCGGTAATATCTGCCAACAGATAGACGAATTCCTGGGATTTACTAATCAGTTTTTCTAAATCCCATTCTTCTGCCGGCAGTTCGGGATTAATATAAGCCATGACGATTTCATCCATGGTTTTTTCGGCGTATTGCAGCACCTGTTCTTTTAGGTCCATCCCCTCCAAAACCCGACGACGTTCGGCATAAATAGCACGCCGTTGATTATTCATCACCTCGTCGTATTCAAACACCTGTTTCCGGGCATCATAATAGAAGGTTTCCACTTTTCTTTGCGCTCCTTCCAGGGAACGAGTTAACATTCCCGATTCAATGGGCATATCTTCTTCCACCCGGAAGGCATCCATTAAACCCGCCACGCGGTCGCCCCCAAAAATCCGCAATAAATTGTCTTCTAGGCTTAAAAAGAAGCGTGTGGAACCGGGGTCGCCCTGTCTGCCCGCCCGGCCTCGCAATTGGTTGTCAATACGGCGGGATTCGTGGCGTTCCGTCCCGATAACGTGCAGTCCGCCCCTTTCTACTACCTCATCGTGTTCTTTACCTGTGTAATCTTCATAACTTTTGCGAATTAATTTATAGACTTCGCGTAACTTTTGAATAACCGGGTCATCCGTGGGGGCTTTTTCGGCCGCGATGGCGATTTTTTCTTCCACTTCTAATTCTGGTAAACTTTGAGTTCCGTGGGTATCAACGGCAAATTTAACCGCTTCTTTCAGGGCATTTTCTACCTCTTTCGGTAACTCGGTGGGAAAAATTTCCGCCGAGGCACGCCAGTTTTTTTTCTTTTTATCCGGAGCGAATCCTTGCGGGCGATTGCGTTCTCCTAAACTGGGTAAACTAAAGGCCAGATTGTCATCCTCGGGCATAACTAATTTGGGCATTAAATACTCGCGAATTTTCAATCGGGCCATATAGTCGGAGTTACCACCGAGGATGATATCGGTTCCCCGTCCTGCCATGTTTGTAGCAATAGTTACGGCTCCGGCCCGGCCTGCTTGGGCGACGATTTCCGATTCCCTTTCCACGTTTTCCGGACGAGCATTAAGTAAGTTATGGGGAATCTTTCTTCCCTGTAATAAAAGCGAAAGCACTTCCGATTTTTCCACACTGGTGGTACCGACTAAAACCGGGCGACCCTGTTCGTGCATTTGTTGACATTCTTCGGCGACGGCGTTCCATTTTGCCTGTTCATTTTTATAGACCACATCGGCTAAATCTTGCCGACGAGAAACGCGGTTAGTGGGAATAATTGTTACTTGCAGGTTATAGACTTTTTCTAGTTCCGTTTCTTCGGTTTTGGCCGTCCCGGTCATGCCAGATAATTTCGGATAGAGTAGAAAAAAGTTTTGATAGGTAATCGTGGCTAAGGTTTGGGTTTCCTGTTGAATTTCTACCCCTTCCTTAGCTTCCACTGCCTGATGTAAACCATCACCCCAACGTCGCCCCGGTAATACCCGTCCGGTGAACTCATCAACAATAACAATTTCACCACTGCGGACGATATAGTTAACGTCTTTTTTCTGGAGTTCTTTGGCACGAATAGCGTTAGAAATATAGTGCGCCCAGGGATTTTCTTGGTCGTATAAATCGGTGACTTCTAATAGTTCTTCCGCTTTTTTAAAGCCTTCATCGGTCATTAAAACGTTACGGTCTTTTTCGTTAACTTCGTAGTCTCCCGGTCCGTCTTCTACTTCTTGGCGCACTAATTTATTGGCGATTTCGGCGGCGAGAATATATTTTTCTGTGGGCCGATCGATCGCTCCTGATATAATTAATGGAGTTCTGGCCTCATCGATAAGAATGGAGTCCACTTCGTCGATAACGCAGTAGTTAAACGGTCTTTGGACAACTTCCCCCATCACTGTAGCCATGTTATCGCGCAGATAATCAAAGCCGAGTTCGCTGTTAGTGGTGTAGGTGATGTCACAGGCATAATTTTTCTTTCTTTCTTCTGGACTCATGCCGGCTTGAATTAGTCCCACACTTAACCCTAAAAAGCGATGTACCTGCCCCATCCATTCCGCGTCACGACGGGCGAGATAATCGTTAACGGTGACGACGTGAACCCCTTTTCCGGTCAATCCATTCAAATAAGCGGGGAGAGTGGCAACCAGGGTTTTTCCTTCCCCGGTTTTCATCTCGGCGATTTGTCCTTTGTTCAGTACCATTCCCCCCAATAACTGCACGTCAAAGTGACGCATCCCTAAGACTCGGATTCCCGCTTCCCGGACAATGGCGAAAGCTTCGGGGAGGATTTCCTCGAGAATCTCTTCTCTTTCGTCATAATTTCTGGCTTTGTCCAATCTTTCCTTAAATTCGCTGGTTTTGCCCCTTAATTCCTCATCGGACAGGTTTTTAATATCCTCTTCCAGCAGGTTGATTTCGGTGACGAGGGGCTGAAATTTTTTAATTTTGCGGGCGTTGGGGTCTCCGAGTAGGGCTTTTAACATAGCAGTTTTTATTCTCTCGCTTCGATTGGCTCTTGGTCTGTGGTGTTAACAATTGTATCACTCTGGTTGGGAGTGGAGAATCATTTATCGGTGAACAGGGACTCTTGCCAGTGGGCAAAAATTAAGTTAGAGATGGTATCTTAGAGATAAGAATATACTGATATACTTTGATTCCCTAAAACCTTAAAAAACTTAGTATTGCCGACAAAGGAGGGTGAAACCATGACAGAAAGCCTTACCATGGCAGCCCTCTACGGGAAACTCTCAGAAATCGGACTTAAAAAAAATTATGTCCGAAAAAATGGCTTGCCCAGTTGGTGGGATGATGAACTCAATGATAAACCCGTTGCAGTCCTAGAAGGAGCAGGTTATATCGCCAAAAACCTCAATCTTGACCTCTCATCCTTATTAACCCCTCAAGAAAAGGTCAAATTTAATCGACCTCCCCATACTAAATTTAAACAGCACAATAGCCAGAATAACCAACATCCCTATCTAGCGCAAGCTTTAGCGAGTCGGTTTGCTGAGTTAATTTCCTTCGGGGTTGAAGTTAATTATAACCCTTTATCTAAGGATGCCAAAACCATCAGGAAAGACATCTTAAGTCAACAGCCAAAGGTTGACTTGACCTCTCTTTTAGACTATTGTTGGTCTCAGGGAATAGCGGTGGGATACTTTGATCATTTTCCTAAAAATACTAAGAAATTTGCTGGGTTAATTCAATGGCATTCTACTTGTCCTGTAATTATTCTTAGTTCAAAATATCAACAGTCGGCAAGACTCGCTTTTGACTTAGCGCACGAATTAGGACATTTAGCATTAGCACATCTAAAAGATGGGGTATTAGTTGATGAAGACATTACATTTGATAATGATAGCGAAGAAAAAGAAGCTAATCAATTTGCTACTGAATTACTCTTAGGTGATTGTGATAACTGCCTTGGGGATAGGGAATTCCAAAATGCTGAAAAATTCAGTAAATATGTTCAAGAACATTTTATCTCTCATCATCCGGATATTGATATAGATGCAATTATTCTGAACTATGGATGGCATAACAACTACTTTGCTTTAGCCATGGCTACTTTAAAATTATTAGAACCCAACCCAAATGGCAATAAGATTATTAATGAATATTTGGCTAATAAGTTAGACTGGGATAAATTTGATGACGAAACCTACGAGTATCTAGAAAAGGTGTTAGGAGTTTAACCTTGATAGGTTCTGTTTATTGTTTGGATAATGACATTATCCTAAAATTGTCCACCTATGGCTTATTTGAGAAAACCCTCAATACCTTTGGAGTTGAGATTAATCAAGTTAAAATTCTTGAGACATTTCAATATAAATTTAAAAGGCAAGCGCAACAAAAAAGGAAGAAAAACCCTGTTAAATATAACCTAGAATACGCTTTATCTGTCGCTGAAACCTGCGATAAAATATCAATCTAGGGTTTGCTGAAAAAGTACGGGCGAAGCATTCGGATAGAAAATCTCCGGTTTCACCGATAGGTTATTGCCCGAATGCTTCGCCCCTACAGGACGCGGGCCGATGAAAACGCAAGGTTTTGAAGCACGATTCTCTCAAAATCTTGCACCTGTACTGATTATTTATTCTCCCTTTTGCCTCTCCCAATATGTAGCCTATACTCAACGGATTTAGTATTAATCTTCTCTCACCGGTAGCTTAACTAAAGGGAAAACCACCATATTTATTGATAATTATATCTATAGTTTCCATAATTGCGATCGATTCTGCCAAAATGGAGATAATTTGTTGATAATGTTCTAGGTCATCGTAGCTAAGGTGGCGACCTTTGCGGTCTTTTAGCCACTTCTGACACACTTGATAACCGCCGATATAAAAGTTCCAAATTTGGGGCGGAATCCCCGCAAAATACTGGTCATAATTAATCGAAATTTGCTGTTTACTTTCGTTATATTTCACCTGTTCGACTAGATTAGAACCCGCCACAGGATAGCTACTAATTTCTTTTCCCGTTGCTTTCATCAGGTGTAACTGCACTAATCTGTCACCTTTTTTGACTAATTCCCAGAATAATTCTTGATTACTGGTGAGAGGAACACGAGGAAAGTCTATCTTTAAAAATTCGGCGTAACGTTGGCGATATTGGGGAGAGTGAAAGACGGCATAGATATAGTTAAAAATGTCTTCCGGACCAAAGGTTTTCTTTTTGTCTCCTTTGCCATCACTGATAAATTCTAATTCAAGTTTCGCCGAAAGTTCCTTAATAAATTCTGGCGCTAGATTGGGACGGCGACCATTTGGCGAGTTGGTTGGTTCTGTGTCAAATAAGGTTGGGGTATTGGTTGGGTAAAGATAAAGGGGGAAGTTATGGTTAGATTCTTTCGTGATATTTGAAATCAAACAATCATTAGGAACTAAGTCAGTTATCCAAAAATGTCTATATTCATTATTTGCTATTTGACGAGAACAAACTAAACACAAATTTTCTTTGTTAAATATATGGTTTCTTAAATCAGGTCTTGTTCTATCCATAACATAATCAGAATAAAACATAAACCTATTGTCGAAGGGTCTATAAGCGCATAAGTCAAGGAATCTCCACAAGTCTATCTCTTGTTTCAAAGCTGTAGATGCTTTCTTCCAGTCCCACTTTCCTAAATCATATTTATCAGAAAAAGAATTGTCTAATTTATCTTGATTAACTAATTCAGTAATTCGTTTAACTATCTGCTCTTTATCGAAATCTATAGCAAAGTGATCACGATGACTCTTGAAACCATAGATATGAGTAATATATATTTCATCAATTCTATGATATTTATTATATTCACCCAACAATTCTTCTGATTGACTTCTTAACAAATAAAATGGTTTTTTAGGCTCTATATCTAACCATTCAGTTGAACTAATATCATTTTCATCTAACCAATGATACTTACCCCCAACTAACTCCTTATTCTCTTTAACCTCTCTAACACCCCATAAATCAGCATGATAAACCTTGGCTAAATCTTGCTGACTATCTTGATACTTAATAAAAAACGCAATCGCTACACCTTGCTGAATATCAAACACATTTTGATCCGGTGAACCATCGGGACAAACTTCTTTTTTCTTACTATTCCCATGCAAATCTAAAACATAAATCTCATCAAAAGTCTGCATCAAATTTTGACGCATTCCCCGAAAAGTTGGGTTATCTAAATAACCATGATTTGTAATTAACGCCACAACTCCATAACCAGTTTCCGCTACCCGATACTGAGCAAAGCGAATAAACTTCACATAATCATCTAATAAACCTTTGGGGTTTCTCTCTCCCAATGGTTTTCCATCTAATTGATAATAATCCCTAACCAAATTCACAATCCAAGGGTCAGTATTCATCGACTGATAGGAATAGGGAGGATTGCCTAAAATAACCATGACTGGCATTTCTTGCTTAACATCTTTTGCCGCAGCTGCTTCATCGCGAATACGATTTAAAAAACCATCAGCAGGGGGAATTTGAAAAGCTTCCTGTAGGGTGTTAGTGAGATAGATTCCCAAGCGTTCATCGGCACTAAAATCATAGCCTAATTCCTGAAGTTGTAAACCTAATTTCATGTGTGCCACGGTGTAGGGAGCCATCAGTAACTCAAACCCAAAGAGACGGGGTAATAAATGTTTACTAACATAACTAGACCACATCCCTTTCTGTTGACGAAAACTATCATAGATATGGTCGATAACGGAGTGTAAAAAAGTGCCTGTTCCCACAGCAGGATCGAGGATTAAAACTTGGTGTACTTCCTGAGTTTCTTGGCTATTATTAGGATGCTTAATTGTAATTTTTTTGGCATCGGCCAAACCTTTAGGAATCTGAAACTTATTTTTTAGAATATAGTCCACACTGCGAACCATGTAAGAAACCACGGGTTCAGGGGTATAATAAACCCCCCTAGACTCACGCATTTTACTATCGTATTCTGCTAAAAAAGTCTCATAAAAGTGAACCACAGGATCCTGTTTGCGCGTGCGTTTTCCAAAGCTGCCCAGAATCCCCTCCATGTCCGTTTGTTGTAAAATAGTGGCTAGAGTATCCACGGCCCAAGTAATCCGCTCATCTAATTCTGTACCAGCAATTTGATGAAAAATTCCCCGCAAAAAAGGGTTAGTTTTCGGTAGTCGAAATGCTGCCGTTTCCCTAGAAAAAGAACTTATTTGATCCGTATTACAGCGTGCTGCGAATAAACCATAACAAATTGTTTGTGCATACATATCCGCAAACTGCGCTTCGTTGAGATCACTAATTAAAACTCGTTGAAAAGATTGCAATTGTTGCCGCAACATTCCCCCGCAATCTTGATCTTTTAAAGCTTGGCCGATTGCATCTCGAATTAACTGCGCTAAAGCGGCCATTTTTTTCGCCAATTCTCGCGGTGTTGTTATCTGAATAACTTTTGAGAGGAAAAATTGACAGAACAGTTGTTCTACTTGTAAAATACCCTGGGAATCAGGTTTAATTTGCTTTTTTTGATTAAGAGTTGCCACAGACGCTGATAGACGCAATTCTCCCGATACATACCAACGAAATTCTAAATGATCGGTGATAATTAAATTACCCAAAGCCTGTAAATAACGTTTGATTTGGGGAGTATTTTCAATCTTTTTGAGAGAAGTGCCGATATCTTTTGCTTCCAGATGGCCAATTTCTACCATACCCTGATTAATCACAAAATCCGGAGCGCCACAAGCAATCCTTTTCGGTTCATTGAGAGCTTGTAGGTTATTATTTAGGGATTCAATTAATTTTTTTAAAGCAGGACGATAACTGTGTTCTGTGGCGTTACCCTGTTGATAAATTCCCGTGATTTCCTCTAGATATTTTGGCAGTGAGTTACTCATTATCGTTGCGACATACAAACGTTCTCCTATAGATAAAATATAACCTCATTTGGTCCCAATGTCCACTGAGATGCTCTCATCCTACCTTATCCCTATCCTCAAGGATACCAAAATCAGCTAAAATGAGATAATCGATAGGCGATAATCTCATCCCAAAAACTTCACCAAAATATTAACGATGGTCAAAGTATCATCTCCCTTATCTCTAGAGCATCTCTACCATGTTCCCACCTACAGTATAGCCGATACTGCGCGCTATCTCCATATTCCTTTACCCACTCTGAGAACGTGGGTACGAGGACGCACCTACCCGACAAAAAAAGGACAAAAAGAGTTTTTACCCCTCATTCAACGGCCTAATCCGAATATTCCGCAACTTTCCTTTACTAACTTAGTGGAAGCGCACGTTTTAAGAGTTATTCGCACCGTTCATAACATCCCTCTCGATAAAGTTAGACTTGCCCTAGACTATATTAGTGAACAATTTAACACCGATCATCCTCTGGTTAAAAAACAATTTAGTACCGATGGAATTGACCTTTTTATTGAACAATTTGAACATTTAATTAATGCCTCCCGTTCGGGACAATTGACAATGAAACAAGTCTTAAATAATCTCTTAACTCGTATTGAATGGGATGAACAAGATATCGCCACACGGCTTTTTCCCACTATCGACATAAATGGGCAAGACTTCAGCGATAAAGTCCTAAAGATAGACCCGAATATTTCCTTCGGAAAACCCGTGATCACAGGAACAGGAATTCCCACTAAAATTGTCACAGAACTTTATGACGTAGGGGACTCTATAGAAGATATTGCCAATGATTATAATTGTCAACCTTGGCAAATTGAAAAAGCGATTTTATTCGAGTCCAATTGGCAAGCGGCATGACCTATAAATACACCTATTTTATCGACCGCGCTTTAGGAAAATCTATCGGTGAAGCTTTGCAAGAAATAGGGGTTAAAATTGAATTTCATCATGCCCATTTTGCTCCAGATGCACCGGATACGGAGTGGCTACCTATTGTGAGTCAAAGAGGATGGATAGTATTAACTAAAGATGTAAACATTGGTAGAAATATTTTAGAAGTTCAACAGATAGCCCGTTATCAGGCTCAAGTATTTGTTCTAGTTTCTGGTAACTTACCTCGTCAAACCATGATTAATATTTTTGTCGCAACAATCGATAAAATTGAAAAAATAACCCAAGGTAATCAAGCTCCTTTTATCGCCAAAATATACCAAGATTTTCAAGTAAAATTGTGGAAAAATAAAAATGAATTAACTAGAATACTAGAAACTATTTAAAACCTATTAAAATAGTTTCTATCCAGTAACAAATTACAACTAAATTTGTTGACAATATTCTCACTATTACCTTTGATGCAATTGTCGAAATTGTCTGAGCAGTGAACCGGTTTAATCAACTTCTTAATCCCTCCACTTGCTGTTAAATTTATTTCCGTTCACTTCACCCAGGGGAAGGGGGGACTTCTGGCGGGATTTGAGTTAAACTAGAAAGGTTGACTATTGACAAACATCGATCGCACAGGAGTAAATTATGTCTAGAGTCTGTACTATGACGGGGAAAAAGGCCAATAACGCCTATGCGGTGTCCCACTCCCACCGTCGCACCAAAAAATTACAAGAAGCTAACCTACAATGGAAAAGAGTTTGGTGGTCGGAAGGCAACCGTTGGGTAAAACTACGCGTCTCCACCAAAGCTATCAAAACCATTGAAAAGAAAGGATTAGCCGTCTTCGCTAGAGAAGTAGGCTTAAACTTGAATTTGTACTAAATGAGTAGTTCAGAAGTGGAGACGAATCGGCCCTATGGTTGACTCCTCTGCTTTTGATTATTAAGTATTGCAACAGGCCGTGATGTGGGGTGAAAACTACCTTTAAGATTAAAAACTTAAAACGACCTGTTCAGGAGAATTTCAATGTACTCAACCCTATTAATGGCCGCCACCGCCGTACAAGGTTCCAGCGAATGGAGTCCCAAAGTGGCGATTGTCATGATTATCTGCAATATTCTCGCTATTGCTTTCGGTAAAGCGACTATTAAACAACAAAATGTCGGTCCTGGTTTACCTTCCCCCGCTTTATTCGGTGGTATGGGATTAGGCGCTTTACTGGGTACTACCAGTTTTGGTCATGTCCTCGGCGCCGGTGTCATCCTCGGTCTCTCCCGTCTCGGAGTTATCTAAGTCTGTTTTGATTTTCTCAATCGGTGGCCAAAAGTCACCGATTTCTTTTGTGAAAAATTCTGGAGTATATAATAAATATGACCTTACCTCAAAAAAATTCTTTTTGGTACGATGAGCGATTTCAGAAGATTTTTCTACAGGTAATTATCCTGCTAATTGTCTGCCTAATTTTCTGGTTTTTTGGTCGCAATTTAGTGATTAATTTCCAACGCTTACGCTTAAGTTTTGGCTTTGGCTTTCTCTTTGATTCCGACCGACCAGCCTCTTTTGCTATTGGTGACTCTCCTATTTCCTACAGTCCCACCGATACCTATTTTCGCGCTCTTTTGGTGGGATTAGTTAATTCCCTCCGTATTATGATTAGTGGCATATTTTTGGCAATTAGTCTGGGAATAGTCATCGGGTTAGGTCGCTTGTCGGATAATTGGTTAATTCGTCAGTTAGCAACAATTTATGTGGAAACTATTCGCAATACTCCTTTATTATTACAATTATTTTTCTGGTATTTCGCTGTATTTCTGAAACTGCCGAAGATTGAGGAATCTTTAGAGTTTTTTGGCAGGGTATTTTTAAATAACTCAGGAGTCTATTTGCCTTTTCCCGCCAATAGTTTCAGGACATGGTTAGCCTTAGCTATAATGATTTTAGGAATAATTATCTCAGTATTTTTATACCTAAAAAATAAACTTGGTTTATGTCTAACTAGCCTACTACTCCTAGTTATAATTCCTCTAATCTGGGGTTTACAATGGCAAAGTCCCCAAGTTAATCCTCTTAATCAAAATATTGACTTCGGTTTACATCTTTCTTCCGAGTTTGCTACTCTCCTAATCGGTTTAACTGTTTATACAGCTGCCTTTATTGCGGAAACGGTACGGGGGGGGATTCAATCGGTTAATCGGGGACAATGGGAAGCAGCTAAAGCTTTGGGATTAAAACCTTTATTAGTGATGAGATTAGTGATTTTTCCCCAAGCTTTGCCGGTGATTATTCCTCCTTTAACTAATGAATGTTTAAACCTTGTTAAAAACTCTAGTTTAGCGATCGCTATTGGTTATAATGATATTTATGCTATCTCTAGTACCATCGCTAATCAGACAGGAAAAGCTGTAGAAATGTTAATAGTAGTTATGGCCACCTATTTATTCTTTAATCTGGTGATTTCCTTGACTATGAATCAATTAAACCAACGGGTAAAAATTCAGGAAAGGTAGGGTGTGTTAGCGAGCGCGTAACGCACCGAATCGCACCAAAAGGTAGCCTAACGCACCAGAATTTAGCGATAAATTAATTAATGAGCATTACCAGAATATAAAGCGGTGATAATTGCTGTCACCGCAGGACTAAGACTAGATAAAACCACCACGGAAGCGGTGGCAATGATGATAGTAGTAGCCATTCTCACCATACCATCTGTACCTTTTTGATAGGCATCAAATTTATATTCTAATCGGTCAACTTTTTGACCAAGTTCTTCTCGCAATTGAATCAACGCTTCTCTGATGTCATCATTACTGGGATTTTCGGGAATTTGCATAACCTTAATTAGCAATCAACTAACAACCGCCTATATTATAGCAGTTCTTAGCCATAAATTACAATTTTTTATCAGGAGGAGGAGTCAATCGCCAACGCACTAAAAAACTATCAATACTTTCTAAACATTCCAAGTCATCTTTAGGTAAATAAGAATCTTTTGACAAGAAAGAAAAAGCCTGCTGAAACTCTTGACTATCAGCTTGAATCGGACTAGCAAAATGACAAGGAATAACCTGTTTAATCGGCCATTGGGAAATTCTATCAACCCATTGAATAACCTCGTCAGTAGTGCGATTAAGAATCAAAGTTTGCAAAATTGGGGCTACTATTAACCTCCCCTCGCGACGCAAATTTAAAAAAGTCTTTTGCCAATCATCCCCCCATTGAAAAGGGAATAAACCAAAATAGGCTTTTTTACTCTTTTCCTTAGCAGTAAAAGCATCTCGAAAGACCTTAATCCAATTGGGAACAGCTAAAACAGGAGGTTGAAAATAAAGAGCAAAAAGACAAATTCTCTGCCAACCCCGACGGCGATTTTCTGGGGTATCCTCCACCAGATCCTTAGCCGTATTTTTAGCGTGAAACAGCAGCGGATAGGGGTCTAATTCTAAAATAGCGGGAGGATCTTCTGGGATAGAAATAATGCCATCAGTCAGCAGTAGAGTTTGAGAGTAGTGATGAAAAAAAGCCACCTCCGAGAAGTATCCCACATTCAGATCAATTGCGGGTAAAATTTCATAACTAAAATCTTTTCCTAAAGGAGTGGTTGCCGAGTCAGCAGGTAAAATCTCCGTTCGTTTTGCCGGTAAACCCAACCAACTCAAAGGTAAATTAAGAGGAAAACTCCATTGATTAGGAGCAACATAAACTATAGCCTTAGGAAAATAACGAGCAAAAGGACCCACAAAAACCTTATGTTCAATCCCAGAAATCGTCGGCAAAATAATATATTTAACTTCCCCGTGTTCACTTTCCAACTCACGCATTAAGCGAATACATTCAGGAGTCGGGGCCACAGGTGCATAAACAAATAAACCCCCAGATGCTAACTTAATTACTGTCATGCGAATCGGCACAACCACATAAAAAATACCCTGCAATTGCTCAAATGTCCAGAGCGTATCTTTCACCACTTCTTGGCGAATTGTCCGTCTTTGACCGTAGGGATAAAGTGGTACAATTGGCCAAAAAGGCCATGATAAATCTTGCGGACTAATTGCGGCTTTTGTCATCGTCTGATTCTATGGCTGAAAATCTCTATTTTAGTTATCATAAACCCTTCTAATCCCCATGACTAATAAACTGCCCATTGATTCTTTGGTCAATACTTGGAATAGTCTCACGGGGGAAGTGATGAAAAGACTCCCCATCGACCAGTTGACTAATACTGTCCTCCAGTGGTTTAGTGTCAGTGATAGTCAAGTAGCGGAAATTTTAGAAAAAGTCCGTCAAGAATTACCCACCACCGAGGCGCTATTAATCGGTAAACCGCAAACGGGAAAAAGTTCGATTATTCGGGGAATAACGGGAGTTTCGTCGGAAATAGTCGGGCAAGGTTTCCGTCCCCACACCCAAAACACCCAGCGCTACACCTACCCCGCAGAAGATTTACCCCTGTTGATTTTTACCGATACGGTGGGGTTAGGAGATGCCTATCAACACACAGACACGGTAATCGCGGAATTATTGGCAGATTTAGCCGAAAACACGGGACGCGCCCAAGTTTTTATCCTGACGGTAAAAATTGATGATTTTGCCACCGATAGCCTTCTGGAAATTACCAAACAACTGCGGCAAAAATATCCTAAAATCCCCTGTTTACTGGCTGTAACCTGCCTTCATCAGCTTTATCCTCCTAATACCGCCGATCATCCCCCTTATCCTCCCGATTTCGAGGATATCAATCGCGCCTATCAAGAAATTAAAGAAACTTTTAAGGATTTATACGACAATTCTGTGCTAATAGACTTTACCTTAGAGGAAGACGGTTACAACCCCGTTTTTTACGGTTTAGAGGCATTTAGAGACAATTTAGCCGATTTATTGCCAAAAGCCGAGGCTAACACCATCCACCAACTTTTAGATCGGGAAACCAGCGATAAATTAGGCCATCTCTATCGGGACGTGGCCCGACGCTATATGTTAGCCTTTTCCGTCATAGCGGCGACCTTGGCGGCGATTCCCTTACCCTTAGCGACTATGCCCGTGTTAACCGCCCTACAAGTGTCAATGGTGGGGGTTTTAGGTAAATTATACGGTCAAGTCTTAACCCCATCCCAAGCCGGTGGAATTGTCAGTGCGATCGCTGGCGGCTTTTTGGCCCAGGCCATCGGTCGGGAATTAGTGAAATTTATCCCCGGTTTTGGCAGTGTCATCGCCGCTTCTTGGTCTGCTGCCTATACCTGGGCCCTAGGAGAGGGCGCTTGTGTCTATTTTGGCGATTTAATGGGGGGTAAAAAACCCGATCCTAAGAGGATTCAAAGGGTGATGAAAGAGGCTTTTTCCGCTGCCCAAGAAAGATTTAAAAATGTCGCCACGGGGGGAGATAATTAAGCGGTATTCAAAGATTACATAGCGACGAGAGGAGAAACACCTGAAATTCTGGTTACTTTTGTGAAATAAATCAAAAATAGCTTAAAAAGAGTTAAGTTTTTGTCTGGTAGAGATTTCCTATACAGGAGATTTGGCTATAATGACGAGCTAAGAGGTCAGTAAGTAGTCAGATATAATTGCTGTAGGTTATGAATATATCGTCGGTCTTATCACTCTAGCGGTGTGAGAGTTTTGTTCCTTGTGCTTAGATCAAATTAGTGTCTTACTACTTAGATAAAGAAGAAAATATTATGACTCAAGCAAACGACAACGGACTATTAAGAGAAATTCGCACGGTGAATAACGCCCTTGAGTGGGTAAAAGAAGTATCAGAGAAATTATGGAAAATTAACTCGGACCACCAATATCCTGTACATTTATGGTTTAGGGGGAATCGCTCACAAGGTCATCAATTGGTTCCTTCGATTTTTAGATTACAGGAAGAAGAGCAATGTCCAATAAAGAAGATTTCCAGTTATTACGTTGATATACAACCAGAGGAATCGTCAAAAATGTATGAGGAAGGTGGATTGTATATACATCTGATCAACCGACTTCCTGAGATTCGTAGCGAATTTCCTTCGGTACTCGATATACTATCACTATTCAGACACTACGAACTACCTTGCCGATTACTTGATTGGACTGAGAACGTACTTATTGCTCTGTGGATGGCATCGGAGGATAATAATAAGGATGGAGAACTTTTTGCTTTAAATGCTAGAAAGCTTGCCGAGACGGTAGATCTACCTCATCAAAAAAGGATACCACCAAATACAACAGTCTATACAACAGAATCACTTCATGTCTTATTACGCACTGGTATGGTTAGAACTTCATACCTCGATGAACTTTTTGCTCTACCTTTTGTCAGGGAGGGGTTTCTAGGTAATGGGTTCTCAGAGAGATTCTGGGAGCACCTTTTGAAAGCGGTAAGTTTGATGAAGGAGAACGATATTGGGATAATAGAGGGAACAGAAAACATGGAGCAAACAGAAAACATTATTGACAAAATTATCAAATATATCAACAATCCATCTAATAGCCTAAGCCATGAAGATGCAAAACTGTACAAATTATTGTACAAAGAGATGCCGCCTCTAATGAAACAACAACTGCATCTCTATTTTGATAATTCAGTTCCGAAAGAAGATATTGAAAATCTAAAAAAAGCTCAAAAAGCCAGGCTTTGGCTATTCAAGTTTCTATTTGATCTTAGAAAGCCAGTAACTGTTTTTCCAGAACGGAGAAATATTCGGTTGATGGCACAATCTGGAATGTTTACGATTGGTGGAGGAGACTTTTTAGTTAAAAAGATTAAGCGAGAAGGTATTGAGTGCAGGATTCCTCGTCCACTTCATCTAAATCGAGAAAATAAAGACATTATTTGTGTAGCCAGTATTCCGCAAGAATGTAAACAATCTTTGCGTGTAGAATTAGAGAGAATTGGCATTCATGCAGCCAATGTTTATCCAGAACTAGAATCACAGGGAAAATATCTTAAGAATTTGTGGTATGTAGATATAGATTCGTCCAGTGTCCCAGGGTGAACCGACTAATAACAGTTATCAGTTAGACGTTTTCAGTGTAATACCGAAGGGACTGCCTAATACTGTGTCGAGCTTGTAGTATATTAACCAAGTGTAATGCGTCTCTTGAACGGGAAACGGCTTTGCTGGTTTTAAGTATGAATTGTCCCCTAGACAATTTTTCAAACCTAGTCCTCAGCGTTGGTTGTGGATAGGATGCACAATTAGCATTCATATCTTGATTCAGCAACGCCTAAAACTGTTAGAATAGGTCAAGTCAATTAACTAGAGGCCCTATGTTAGCTCTAACCTATCCACACATAGAAAAAAGTGACGACCAACCCGCACATTTACAAAGATTACCGCGTATCCGCGTTGCTCAAATTGTCATGGACTACATCGCCTATGGTTGGTCCGTAGAAGAAATCTGTCGTCAACACCTTTATTTAACCCTAGCCGAAGCTCATGCAGCCATGGGTTACTATTTTGACCATCAAGAAGAAATTGACCAAGAAATCACCCTGGAATGGCAACAAGTACAAGAAAATATGACTCATCAAGCTGCCAAGTCGCCTTTTTATATTCGTATGAAAGCAAAAGGGCTACTGTAAATGACTATTGCCTTGTACATGGATGTTCATGTTCCCCAAGCAATTACCGAACAGTTGCGTCGCCGAGGCATAGATGTATTAACAGCATTTGAAGACGGAACCGAACAACTACCTGATGATCAACTTTTGCTAAGAGTAACTGAGCTTAAGCGCATTCTCTTTACCCAAGACATTCGCTTTAGAGTTTTAGCGGAAACTTGGCAACTAACAGGCAAACCGTTTTCAGGTTTAATTTTTGGTCATCAACTTGGAGGCACTATCGGTCAATTTGTCAAGGATTTAGAATTGATTGCTAAGGCTTCTGAACCTGACGAATGGCTCAATACAGTTGAATATATCCCGTTCAAGTAATAGACAAAACATATCAAAAATGTGCCATCAGTTTCAGTGAGTAGCAGTATAATGGCTTTATGCAGTTTGACTGGGATAAAAATAAGGCAGAACGCAATCTATCAAAGCACGAAGTCTCATTTGAGGAGGCAAAAACTGTTTTTGATGATCCTCTCTATGTTGACTTCTACGATCTAGATCATTCTGAAGATGAGGATCGTTATCTTCTCGTTGGACAGTCAAACCGAGGACGATTGTTGATTGTATCCTATACCGAAAGGGGTAACTTAATACGCCTCATTAGCGCAAGAGAAGTGACAAAAACCGAGCGAGAAACCTATGAACAGGGATAAGTCAGGAATGGAAGATGATTTACGCGCAGAGTATGACTTCAAGAGCCTTCGAGTCAGAAAGTTAGGCCCTGGAAGAAAAAGTTTTGCTGGAGTTACTGTACGGTTAGAACCTGATGTCGCAGAAATGTTTCCTAGTGCTGATGCAGTTAATGAGGCACTACGATTCTTAATTAGAGTGATGCGAGATAATCAGGCTCTTGCTCCAACGGCAGCGGCTAAAAATTCAGAGGTAGCCGAAGATTAAAACGATTGCTAAATAGTCAAAAGTGCCTCAAGGCGATAGCGTTGTAGCACCTTAAACCCTATACTTTACCCACAGTTAAAAACCAAAGGAAAAAGGCAGTAAATCCGAGAGATTAAAACAATAATTTTGCTGAGTTCCACAGATAATAATCTCCGCTTGCGGTGCTAATTCGGCTATCCATTGACGACAGGCTCCGCAGGGAGTTAACTGACTAATATCATCCTTCCCATCGATACAGGCTATAGCGATCGCCCGTATTTCTCGATCGCCCGCTGCGATTATTTGCGCTAAAGTTGCCCTTTCCGCGCACAAACTCAAGCCATAACTCGCGTTCTCTACATTAGTACCAGCATAAATCTTTTTATTTGTCAAAACCGCTGCCCCCACCCGAAAACGGGAATAGGGAGAATAGGAAAGTTTCGCCACTTCCCGAGCAGTGTCACAGAGTTGTTGTCTTTCTTGTTCAGATAGGGTCATCGGCTAGATAACATCCGAGGGAACTTTGATTACTTCTTAATTATCGGTTTGGTCGTGCTTTGATGACATCCGAGCAAGACGGCCATTTGCCGTTGAGATAAATTTCCCTCTTGACTAGGTTGGTAGAGTAAGTTTCTTTGTTCTATGTTAAGATGTTGGTAGCTTAGTTTTTGGGATTTGTTGTTGCATTGATCCGACAATACCTCATGAGCCTTTCTCTGTCAACTCTTAAGGAGTCGTGCGTTTCATTTTTGAATTGGCGATTTAAGATCAGTTTTGTTTAAGTATCTTTTACCATGACTTCTACATCGAACTTTCAGCCGAAGATAGTCTCAGAGTTTTAGCCGACCTCGAACTCAGGCTAGTTGCTCATTTTCACAGCAAAAACTGCATCCATAAATTTATCGCCGAATTTTAGCATGGAAATTGACACACTACTGCAGCAAATTGATATTGGAGAAGACCAAGAATATGAGTTTAAATCAGCCGAGGGAGGCTTGCCAAAAGACATTTGGGAAACTCTTTCAGCTTTCGCTAATACCGATGGCGGTTACATTATTTTGGGTGTTAGCGAAAAAAAACCTAGATTAGAAATTACAGGAGTGCGTAACCCTAAAAATCTTCAACAAGAGTTTTGGGATAACCACAACAACCGACAAAAACTGAATATATCTATCTGTTCTAATTCAGACGTAGAAGTTAAAAAGATTAATGAATATCAGCTTCTCATTATTCATATTCCTAGAGCTACCCGAACGAACTGGGAGCATCTCATTTATGCAAGTGAGTAATTATACTTATTTCTAAAACTGGTTTCTAGCAAGGCTTTCAAAATAGCTTGACATAAAAACCTGATTTAGGGGTTACAAAGGTGAGATGCTCCCACCCGAACTCAGCGTCCTGTATATATTAACAATAACCCAATGACTGGTACATATAAGCGAAATTATGAGGGAGATTATCGCTGTCATAAGGAGGAAATAGAGCAAATGTTTCGCGATGCCAGCAATGAACCTCAAGATTTTCAAGTTTTAGATAATTTTAATCTCAACGATATTGATCCTGAGACTCTGAAAGTATTTCGCCAACGGTTCAGCAATCGCGAACCCGATCATCCTTGGTTAGCATACAATGATCAACAATTACTCCATCAGTTAGGAGGATGGCGACGAGATAGAAATTCTAGCCAAGAAGGATTAACTGTAGCGGGTTTACTCATGTTTGGACGAGAACGCAGTATTTTAGATGCTTTCCCCCATTATAGTCTCGACTATCAGGAAAAATTCTCTGACGATCCTGAAAAAAGATGGACATATCGCTTAACTCTTGATGGTAAATGGGAAGCTAATTTACTTAACTCTTATTATCGTGTTTATGGCAGATTAATTAATAATTTAGATGTTCCTTTTCAATTAGACAAAGATGCCGTTCGTAAAGATGAAACCCATGTTCATGAAGCTTTAAGAGAGGCTTTAGTTAATACTTTAATCCACGCCGATCACCAGTCTTCACGGCCTATAAAGGTGGTAAAATCTATCGATGGCTATCTGTTTTCTAATCCCGGTCGTCTGAGAATTCCCCTACAGCGTCTCTATGAAGGCGGCACTAGCGATCCTCGTAATCCTCATCTACAAAAAATGTTTCAAATGCTCGGATTAGGTGAAAAAGCTGGCTCTGGATTTGGAAAAATTCTTCGTGCTTGGAAAGAACAACAATGGTTGAGTCCCCTAGTTTCGGAAAAACTTGACCTAGAAGTTACATCCGTTAATTTACCGATGACAAGTTTTATTCCCGAGGCAGTTGAAGTGGAATTAAAAAGGATTATCGGGGATGCTTACCGTCAGTTAGGTGATCTTGATAGGATAATATTAGTATTAGCGCATCAATTTGAGGAAATTAGTAATACTGACATTCAGCGTTATCGATCAGAACATCCCAGAGATATTAGCGAACACCTTCGTAATTTAGTTCAAAATGGCTGGTTACACCAGTCAGGTAAGTGTCGGGGAACACGCTACACCCTATCTAACCAGAATTCTTTAGCGCAACTTTCTCTATTACCAAGCTCCGAACATTACCCACCAAGCTCCGAACATTACCAACAGTTAGAGGCAATTGCTGAACCCATACGCAGAAAAGGCCGCTCTAGTAAAGATTCGGTACGAAAAGTGATTCTTGAACTATGCTCCCAACAATATCTACCCCTCCGAACATTAGCTCAACTGCTCGGAAGAGAACCTGATACTATTCGTAATCACTATGTTAACCCGATGATAGATGAGGGATTGCTGACGCTTAAGCATCCCGAACAAAGGAACCATCCTCAACAAGCTTATCGAACAGTATCTCGCTCGCATTTCCTATCAGCGCAAGATGAGTAAACACCCGCTCCTCAAATCCGAGAGATTAAGCAGACTACATCGGCAAGCCACTAATTTAGCGATCGATACCTAACTTACCACTTAACATTTCCCTGACCATTTGAGCGGTAGCAGGGGCCAATAAAACCCCGTTGCGGTAGTGTCCCGAGGCCAGAATAACGTTATCGTATCCGGGCAAATATTCGATGATGGGAGCGGATTTTTTCTCCGGTCGCGGTCGCTTACCAGACCAAGTACGCACGATCGCACCCGCAGCCAAAGAGGGACAAAAAGCGATCGCTTTTTGATACACTTGCTCTAACAGAGCAGTATCGGGGATAATTTCGCCCTTTTCGTCCATAAATTCCACCGTTGCTCCAATCCAGTATTCCGCTCCGGCCAAAGGCAGAATATGCAGGTCATTTCCCGTTAAAATCGGCTTAAAATCGGAACTTTCTAAGGGTTGCGTCAATTTTATCTGCAAAGCTTGCCCTAAAACCGGTCGGATCTCCACTGGATGGCTAAGAGTTTCGGTTAAAGCAGTGGAACCGATTCCCGCAGAAAGAATCAAAAAGTCGCTTTCCTCTATACCATTGGAACTATAAACCTGGGTACATTGCCTCAAATTAGAGCCATGAAGCTCTGTCTTCCCGAAATTTTCAACTTTTACCCCAAATTGACATTTAACCCCCCTTCTTGCCGCAGCAGCGACGAGAGCCTCCGTGAGCAGGACCGGATTAATTTGACGATCGCTGGGAGAATAGATAGCACCCTGGAGATGATCGCTGGCCACTTGGGGACATTTTTGGTTTAAAGTCTCTTTATCCCAGATTTCTAGACAATATCCCTGTTCTTGGCGGATTTGGGCTAACTTGCGCCAATTTTCTTCGTCTTCGGCACTCGATCGCAGGAGGACAATGCCATCACGGTAACAGGGAATAGTCAGTCCGGTGAGGGATTCTAGCTCAGGAAGGAGGGTTTCGTAACGTTTTAAACTTTCTTGCCGCAGTTTCCAGGCTCTACCTTTAGTTTTATGGCTGATAATCCCCATTAAAATCCCTAAAGCTGCCCCGGTTGCTCCTTGTCCCGGTTTTTTTTCATCGATGAGGGTAATTTCTAATCCTTCGATGGCGCTTAATTCGTAGGCAATGGTGGCCCCCACTATCCCCGCACCGATGATGACAATTTTAGTCATAAACTCCAGAGGCTATTTTTCTAGCAGCAACAGGACTAAAAAAGGGTTGAGGCTGCATCTCACATTTGCAGAAATACGGACAATCAGCAATTATCAGTGATTTTTAAATTATCACAGATATATCAGCAGCTGCGTGTAAGCATCCCACCGAAAGACTAATGCGCTCCGGGGTTTGGGGGCGGCGCCACGCCCCCAACGGGGGGTTTGGGGGGTTCTACCCCCCAAAGACTTGGATTGAGTGATAAAATCGGAAGTAATTACCAATTTTAGAAGACAGTTTACATTTAAATAAAAATCCCAACTCAACAGATTTACAAAAATGAGATGCACCCAGGGTTGAAATCTGTTCAACCCCGATAATTAATTACAGAACCCGGAAAATAAAAGGATAACGGAAAACCTTATAAGCATCGTTCCAGACTTGCAGAATAGCAAGAATGGGGAGAACAATATTCACCACAGCAAGAATCGGTAAGAGCAAATAACCGATTAAAACCCAAACTAGAATCCCAGCAATTAGGTAGTATAACCACATATTCAGGTGAAAGTTTAAAGCTTCTTTGGCGTTTTCCTTCACCGTTTCATCATCAGAAATGAAATAAATAGCTAAAGGAATCCCCACCGATACCAGCGTAGCACTCAAAAAGATCGAAGCGTGACAAGCCACGGATAGGAGTCTTTTTTTGGTTAAATCTTCACTCATGACCATCGGGTTTATCCCCCTAAAATTGGCGGAGAAAGCGGATATCGCTATTATAACAACGGCGAATATCGTCTATCTCATGTAATACCATAGCAAATCTTTCCACGCCAAAACCAGCAGCAAAACCCGTATAGAGTTGGGGGTCATAACCGACTGCTTTTAAGACATTGGGATCCACCATACCACAGCCCATCACCTCCAACCATTTGCCTTTCCACTGTACATCTACCTCGGCCGAGGGTTCGGTAAAAGGGAAGTAGGAAGCGCGGAATTTAACTGGTAAATCGGCCCCAAACATTTGCTTAAGAAATTCTTTAATTGTTCCTTTCAAATCCGTAAAAGTTAATCCCTTATCCACCGCTAATAATTCCACTTGATGGAAAACCGCGGAATGGGTTGCATCCACGGTATCCCGACGATAAACCCGGCCCGGGGCCACAATCCGAATCGGGGGTTCGTGACTTTCCATGTAGCGAATCTGCACCGGGGAGGTATGAGTCCGCAATAAACGACCATCCCTCAAGAAAAAAGTATCCTGCATATCCCGGGCCGGATGGTCAGCAGGGATATTTAAAGCCTCAAAATTATAATAATCGCTTTCTACCTGCGGCCCAGTGGCGATGCTGTAACCCAGACCGACGAAAATATCGATCATGCGATCAACTGTGCTATTTAAGGGGTGAATTCGCCCTAAAGGACGGCTAAGAGCAGGTAGGGTGACATCGAGGGTTTCCGCCGCTAATTTCGCTTGAATTTGGGCATTATTTAGACTTTCTCGCCGGGATTCCAGCAGCGATTGTACTGATTCTTTGACCTCATTAGCGATCGCACCGAGGCGCGGTCTCTCTTCGGGGCTTAATTTGCCCATTTCGCGTAAAATCTGCGATAATTCTCCTTTCTTACCCAGATAATTCACCCTTAGCTGTTCCAAGTCTTCTAGGGTTGTTGTTTCTTCGATGGAATTTTCCGCTTTCCCTGCTAAGGTTTTTAGGGCAGTTTCGATCGGATGGGGGGATAAACTCATAATTAGGGCATTTTCTAGGGCAGCATTCTAGTCTAGTTTATCTGCTCGGGTGGCGGGAGAGGCAGAATCAATCAAAGCTAATAGCTATGTGCTACGATGGAAGTCGAGAATAAAAGTCGGCACTGCGGCTCGTTGTCAGTATTAATGGTCAAAGCGTTTCTGTTTAGTATTGGTTCAGCTAGTTCCCGAAATCTTGGTTCTCTACAAATCTGTTGTTTTTATCTGTGCAAGGATAGTTTTTATGTCAATTTATGTTGGTAATCTCCCCTTCGAGGTTGACCAAGGCGACGTAGTCGAAGTTTTTACCGAATATGATACAATTAAGCGCGTTCACCTCCCCATGGAGCGGGAAACGGGAAGAAAACGCGGGTTCGCTTTCGTGGAAATGGAAACCCCAGAGCAAGAATCGGCCGCTATTGCCGCTCTTGACGGTGCTCAATGGATGGGACGAGAATTAAAAGTCAATCAAGCTCGTGAAAAAGAACCCAGATCTTCCTTCGCTGGTGGCAATCGCAATCGGGAGCGTCGCTACTAATCCCCGATCGTAACCATTCTAGGTTATCGGAAATTTGGGTTGAAAACCCCGTCCTAAAAGGACGGCTTTGTGCGAGAATGTTTGTCGGTGGTTCCGAGCGTGAGAACGTGAGGAAACAGGTTAAACGTCCTACTCCGTGATCTCAAAATTTCTAACAGTCAATGGTGTTCAATTAAGTCCAAACTGTAAGAACGCAAAACAATTAAATACTGTGGGACACACAGAAATTTACGCTTGGGGAGTAGTCCATAAGAGTGCTTGCCTTATCGGTGTAGTCGGACTAGACATGAAACCGTAAGACCAAAATTAGCGTTGCTAGTGGAGGCAGGATTCAGCCCAAGAATCTCCGCACTTTTAGGGCGGAGAGTGTCAATGTCAATAGGGGGAGCGATCGCTCGTTTCCCCGCTTGTCTATCTAATATCCCAAGGAGATTCTTGTGGCCAAACGTCGTAATTTGAAAAAAGAAAAAGCTGAACGCAATCGCGCCTACGCTCGTCAATTCCGGGCTGCCTCTAATCGTACCACCACCAGAGGAGGTAGAGGCGGTTATTCCAGCGATCAAAGACAATCTTCGGAAAATGAAGGGGCAGCCGATACCTAATCTGCTGACTTAGTTAAACTAGCAATAAAAGCCATAGCCTCGCTTTTATTGCTGACTATTCCATCTAAAGTCGCCCCCAACACCGCCGCAAGTAATAGTTTAAACTGGGGACCGGGTTGATAACCCAAAGCTTTAAGGTCATTGCCGTCGATAGGAGCCTCAATCTGCGACCATTTAGTTAAATATTGCCAGATTAAACCCCGAATCCTAGTCTGACTCCTCACCGCCACCAGTAACAAACTAGGAACCTGATAACCATTGAAAAAGCTGACAATGTGACTGACGGGTCGATCATAAGCAAAATTATTGCTAATCTCCTTTTCCATAACTTCTAGTTTTTGTAAACGCTCCACAGTATCTTTGGGCAATTGTAAATTATTAGCGATCGCTATTCTTGCCCCCACAGCCAGAGAAGCGATTAATAACTCCAACCGCATTAACCAAACATTCACCGGCAATTCCAGACTTAAACAATCTAACCAACGACTGAGACAGCGCAATTGTCGCCATAAAGCCTGATTTAAACTTAAATCCCCGTGTAAACAGTGCAAAGCCCCCAAATCAGCCAACTTTTCTAAGGCACTTTCCCAGTAATCCGCCTCTAAAATATAATTCAACTCCGCTTTTAAACGGGACTGTAAAGCGGGTGCATTCTGATTTTGTTGCCGTGAGCGATCATAAACCCCACTTTCGATCGCATACCTAATATAGTTTTCTGTCAAGGGTTCAATAACAAATCTTAAGCGAGTGGCAAAACGCACCGCTCGATAGATGCGCGTCGGATCCTCGATAAAACTATTAGCGTGGAGAACCCGGATGTGTTGGGCGCGTAAATCCAACATACCGCCAAAAAAGTCGAGTAATTCCCCCTCTTTCGGCGAAGTTAGGCGAATTGCCAGAGCATTAATCGTAAAATCCCTTCTATACAAATCCTGTCGAATCGAACTAGCCTCCACTTGGGGATTACTGGCAGGATAGGGATAGAATTCCGTGCGTGCCGTGGCGATATCCACCCATAACGAGCCAAAACGCTCATCTTTGTGCCATAACAAAGCCGCCGTCTGAAATTCCCCGTGAATCGATAACCGGGCCCCCGGATAAATTTCCTGTAAACAATTAGCCAATTCCACCCCCGCACCCACACCGGCGGCGCGATGGCAGCCATCCACCACTAAATCGATATCCTGTAACAGTAAAGTATCCCTTTCTGTGGCTAACAATAAATCCCGCACCGCACCCCCAACCAGATAGAGATGCCAACCGCGTTTTTGAGCGGCAGCGGCGGCAGCTTGCAGGAATGACCATAAAATCGGCTCTAAACGCTCTTTAATCGCCGGTAAAAGACAGGAAACCAAAGCAACCCCTTCAAAACGCACCCGCTCATTTTGATGAATCTGTCTTAATACATCTGTACGAGTGACGATACCGACTAACTGCCCATTTTCTAGTACAGGTAAACGCCCTAAATCATACGTTACCATCAGCGACTCGATTTCCTGAAGAGAAGTGTCCGGGGTAATAGTTTTCGGATTACAAGTCATGTATCCCTTCACAGGAGAGCGAGAAAAGCCGTGATGGAGAGCTAAATCGAGGTCACGACGAGAAATCACTCCAACTAAGCGATCCTGCTCATCTACCACCGATAACCCCGAATGGCCGTAACGGAAAAGGATGCGCTCGGCTTGAGATATGGAAGTATCGGGACGAATTGTTCGCACCGGAGAAGACATTAAATCCCTAGCGGTGGGAGAAGGAGGAATTTGAGCAATTAAGTCCCCCAGCAGTTGGTTTAACTGTTGAACTGGCTGAACATCGCGAAAACTCACCGAAGCGGCCTGAGCATGACCACCGCCGTTATAGGGGGAAAAAAGCTGATATAGATTCACCCCATCGATTCTAGAGCGACCAATCACAGTTAAACGCTGTCGGGAATTATCTTCCTCGTCTTTACTATAACTATGGCCAAAAAGTAGCGCATCACTATCGGATAATTCCAGTAGGCGCTCGGCCACACTAGACAAACCCGGGATAAAATCGGCAGTATGGAGAAGAACGTGGGCGATTTTACGGTCATAAATCGTTTTAATCTCTAGATTTTCCCATGCAAGGCTAAATAACTCCTGTAAGCGCGGGGAAAAACTCGGTTGACAGTATTGGGCGATCGTTTTAATGTTAGCAGCACAGGTCATTAACCAAGCCAAAGCATAGGCATCCCTGGGGGTACTACCGGCAAAAGTCAGGGAACCGGTGTCAACGTGAATACCGAGCGCCATTACCGTCGCTGCCATCGAGTTTGGTTTAATCTGGGCTTTTTGTAAAGCTTCGACAATTAAAGTCGTGGTGGCTCCCACCGCTTCTAAATGGACGCTAGAGGCATGGATATCGCTTTCACTATCCAAATGATGATCATACAATTCGATCGCCTGTAAATGCCCTAAATCGAGCCACTGGGAGGCTTTTCCCAGACGCTCTCGCCACTGATTATCAACGATAATTAAAGAGCGAATCAGGTCCGGATTGACACTACGCATTTCAATCAAAGCGAATTCATCCCGATGCAGGGCTAAAAATTCCCTCACCGTCGGGTGCGCGCCTCCCGTTAACACAATGCGACTACCCGCTTTCAGCAACGATAAACCCACCGCTGCCCCCAAAGCGTCAAAATCCGCCGTTTGATGACATAAAATTAAATCCATAGTTTTTTTTGGGGTTTTAGGGGTTGGGGTTTAGGGGTTGGGGGTTTTGGGGTTTTAGGGTTTTGGGGCATTAGTTGAATTTCCCCATTTCCCCACCACCTATCCCCTAATCCCTATCTCTTATTTCCATTAAGTAACAAAACTTGGTAGGGTTGAAAACTGCGAGAGTAAGTTGCGCCAAAAGAGGTAAAATCAGGATACATCCGAGAGCCGATGACCTTGAAGATGGGCGCAAGCAACCCGTAAATCCATAACCTAAATGGTTCAAAAATATGGTAGTAGCGAAGATGTTGATCTTTCAAGCGAGGTAGTCAATTAGGATATGTGCAAAAGTAAGTTCAAATGCCTTGTGGCTATGAACTAAAGGTCTTGCCGTTTAGACCTTGGATGTCCTTATTCTTTGAGCGGAAGTAAACCACTCATTTAACAAGTCCTTCCAAAACTT
Organism: Microcystis sp. LE19-84.1B; assembly: GCF_027531875.1. Taxonomy (NCBI): domain Bacteria; kingdom Bacillati; phylum Cyanobacteriota; class Cyanophyceae; order Chroococcales; family Microcystaceae; genus Microcystis; species Microcystis sp. LE19-84.1B. Next base: position 27,677 of record NZ_JAPZSR010000408.1, read on the forward strand.
CAGTTGTCTATAACTCTGGAGAACGGTAGTATATCAGGGAGAATTATCTAATATCAAGTGTTTTAGGAGAACCCAATCATGTCTATTGTCTTTCAATTTTTTCTCATTGCCCTAGTTTTATTTTCCTTGCTGATGGTGATTGGTGTCCCCGTTGCCTATGCTTCCCCCCAAAACTGGGACCAATCGAAACCCCTTCTCTATGTAGGTTCGGCAATTTGGGCGATTTTAGTTGTTGCCGTCGCTATTTTAAACTTTTTAGTGATTTAGTTTCGATCAGGGGAACGGGAGTCAGGAGGAGGTAGGGTGATAGGGTTTTGGGGTGATAGAGTGATGAGACAGCTTCCCCCACTTCCCCACTTCCCCACTTCCCCACTTCCCCACTTCCCCACTCCCCAATTCATAATTCATAATTCCCACTCCTATCCCCTTCTACCTATGACTGTTTTTGAGGGAAATTTTACCGAGGATATATCCTCTTGGCGCTTTGCGATCGTGATTGGTCGTTTTAATGATCTGGTCACTGATAAACTGTTATCAGGCTGTCAAGACTGTCTCAAGCGTCACGGGGTTGATGTTAATCCCGACGGTACGCAAGTGGATTATATCTGGGTACCCGGTAGCTTTGAAGTGCCAATGGTAGCCCGTCAAGTCGCCCTTTCCCACCGTTACGATGCCGTTATTTGTCTAGGGGCAATTATTCGCGGCCAAACGCCCCATTTTGACTACGTTGCTGCCGAGGCTGCTAAAGGCATCGCTGCGGCTGCTTTTCAGACAGGTGTTCCCGTTGTCTTCGGTATTCTCACCACTGATACTCTACAACAGGCCCTCGAACGGGCCGGTATTAAAAGTAATTTGGGCTGGAATTATGGCCTATCTGCCCTAGAAATGGCTAGTCTCATGCGTCAATTGCGCCCCCGGGATGAAGATAAACCCCTAGAATTATTGCAAAATAATCCCCAACAGGCACTGATGGAAGGCTAAGAAAATTCCCCCAGCATTTAGGATTTTAGTTGTCCCCACTCCCGGAGTTCCACTGATGAGCGAAGCTGAACAGAACAAATATATTAACCAACTCAGACGGCAATTAGTCAACGCTGTCGAGAGAATCAAGACTCTGGAATTAGATTTAGAACCAGAGGGGCGGATTACGGCAGCTTTTGACGCTATGGAACGGCATATAGATGAAAAATTCGCCGCAGTGGATGAAAAATTCGCCGCCATTGACAAGCGCTTTGATCGTTTGGAACATCAGTTCAACCGACTACAGGCTAAGATAGAAGTGGTTCTCGAAGCTATTACCGGTTTGGGGGATTTGCCAGAAGATGAATCATTGTCAAAAAATGCTCCAAACCACTTGACAAATGCTCTGAGATTTGGCATACTTAGGGAAGTGTAAAAAAACGGCTTGCGGGCATAGCTCAGTGGTAGAGCGTCACCTTGCCAAGGTGAATGTCGCGCGTTCGAATCGCGTTGCCCGCTTAGAAAAATCTTGAAATATACCTTAAGGTCAGGATGAATAATTTAGGGATATACCTTAAGATGGGAATTATCCGTGAGCAATAGGGTTGAGGATTTGGGGCAACCATTGAATCCCTTAGCTATTGACCACGAGCAACTAAAAACAAACGTTGATAAACAAAAATTTAGCTTGTGCGACCGCATAAATATACCAAAATCGACCAACACCAAGACTATCCTTGTCCCTGTCGTCGGAAAGGGACATTATGCCCGATTTTATTGACCGATGCCTTTGGCTGCGATCGCTGTCAACAGATATTTGTGCTACAGGAAAACGGTCAAATTATCGAACAATTAGCCCCCCACTATCCCTATAAACGCAGTTGGCGCTGGACGGGATTTCGTTGGGTGAGTACCAATCAGCGCCTTGGACAAGAGGTATTACCCCTGATGGTGGGGATAATTCTGTTATTATCGGTCGTTTGGCTACCCTTAATTTTAAAATCACCGCCGGGGGTAAGCGTGATTTTTGGGGCAATTCTAGTTATGCTATTAGTTATTTTGCCCGCATTCATCTTTTGGTTAGCCTATCGACGCTAGACAAGAATCTATGATCGAAAGTTCCCCCAAAACCCCCCCGACGATCTTTAAGCAAGCATACAATGCTTTTCTGTATCTAGGTCAATTCAATGGCAACGAAAGAAATCGCGGGGTAATCGCGATCGCTAATGCCATTAAAACTGGCTTTGATCGCATTTTAGAAGCCAATACCCTCGATTTAGAAGTCAGTCGAGAGATGGCCGTCTCAGAACAAATGATTCGCTGGTTACGGTTAACTCCCGAACGTTTAGAGACGACGGTGGAGGTATTGCAACAACTAGCGGAAGCATCGGATCCGCTGCAACAGGTAATTAACGCGGCCTATCAACTTAATCCGTCCCAAACCTATTGCCAAAGAATGCCTTTAGGAGTGATTGCCTTAGTCTATGAAGGTTTTCCCGAATTAGCGATGGTAGCGGCGGGATTTTCCCTAAAAAGTGGCAATAGTTTGATTATTCGCGGTTCCAATGCCTCTAGTCATTCCGATGGAGTGATTACGGAAATTATCCAAGAAGCATTGGAAGATGTGGGTTTACCGGTGGATTGTGTGAGTGGTTTACCCTGTGATTGTAGTCCCTCCCTAGAGGAGTTAGTGACCCAGGAAAATTATGTTAATTTGATTATTCCCTACGGTCGCCCTAGTTTAATCGGTCAGGTGAGTCAATTGGCCACGGTTCCCGTTTTGCGTGCGGCCATGGGAAACTGTTATTTGTATTGGTCTCCTAGTGGCGATTTGGAGTTAGCTCGTCAGGTAATTATCGATAGTCATGGCAGCATACCCGATCCGGTTAATGCGATCGAAAAAGTTTTAATTAGTCCCCATCACAATTCTTCAACTTTAAGTCGTTTGTTTAAAAGTTTGCAGGAAAAAGGCTTTAAATTGCGGGGAGATACCCGATTAGCGGCGGATTTTCCCGAACATTTAACCATTGCTACCGATAATGATTGGCAAAGACCCTATTTAGAAAAAACGGTGGCCTTTAGGTTAGTGGATACCCTCACTGATGCGATCGCTTGGATTAATAAGTATAGTAGCGGTCACGCGGATTGTATTGTCACCGAATCCTATCGAGAAAGTCGTCAATTCGCCATGGAGTCCGATAGTGCTTTAGTTTATATCAATTCTTCACCCCGATTCGATCGCAATCCCAAACAGGGAGAATCGGTGTTTTTGGGCATTTCCAACCAAAAAGGCCAGCGCCGGGGGTTAATCAACCTAGAAACCTTTACCACCCTTAAACAGGTGGTGCAGGGGTAGTTTTGGTGAACTGGGTATTGTTAAGTTAGCTAGGGTTTGCGGCAAAAAGTTTTTCGTGGGGGTAGGGGTAGGGTTGATTCATGAATCAACCCTACGACATCGGGGGGGCGGGGGGCAAGAGGCAACCCCCCCTGCCCCCCGACATCGGGGGGGTAGGAGGAATAAATAATCAGTCTTTAATAACTGGATTTAGTATTAGAACAATGGCGAGAAAATGACAGTTTTTAACTGAAATTACTGTCCAAACAAAACCGAACTATTGCCAGATCCTTGGAACAAGATCCAAGTCATCAGCAGATTAGATACAAAAATCGCTAAGAGCATAGTGACTACGGCCGCGGTCGTAGCTTGGCCGACTCCCTTAGCACCGCCATCGGTCGTTAAACCCCAATTACAGCCGATAATCGCGATTAAAGCCCCAAAAACCAACCCTTTAACCGGTCCACTCAGCACATCTCCCACGCGCAGGAAACCGCGAACCGAGTCGAGAAAAACTGAATTAGCAATCCCGTATAAACTTTGGCCGACCAGCAAACCGCTACCTAAACCGATCAGCAACGCCATAATACTCAAAGCGGGAACCATAAGACAACAAGCAATTAAACGGGGCAGCACCAGATATTCCACGGGATCGGTTTTGAGCATATAGAGTGCGTCGATCTGCTCTGTCACCTTCATGGTACCGATTTCCGCCGCAAAAGCTGATCCTACCCGACCGGCTACCACGATCGCCATCATAATCGGACAGAGTTCCCGACCGAGAGCAAGGGCCAAAATTCCCCCCACCATACTGCCAGCACCCAAGGCTTGGAACTCCCGGGCCACTTGGATAGTAAAGATCATCCCGATCACCGCGGCCGTGATCATGGCAATAATCAGGGAAGCAGGCCCGGCTGCCACCATTTGTTCTTGGGTGACGCGCCAATCGGGTTGGCGCGTGAATAGGAAGTAAAAAACCCTGCCGGTTAATAGTACCGCTAACCAACAGCGCCGAAACCAAGAGCTTAATTCCTTGCTAAAAATCGCCAATAAATTCTTCATTGTCCCCAAAATCGATCGGACTAGAGAAAAGTCTATCCTGTTTTGTCTTCTAATACCAAATCCTGTTATAGCAATTTCCCTAGTTGTGAGGTACAGAGTCTTAGGTTTTGAGGAGTCAGGAGTTAAGATTTTTGTGTACCTCATGAGATTGGGAAACGCTATATAATAAAACGAGTAAAGACAAGGAGATAAAATGCTCAAGAAAGCTTACTTAGCCGAACATCTAAGTTCAGAGGAACTGATACTAAATCTGGTTATTAAAAACTGATTATTTATTCCCCCTACCCCCCGATGTCGGGGGGTAGGGGGGGTTGCCTCTTGCCTGTTGCATGAGTGCCTCTCCTCTATAATTAGCCTATACTCAACGGATTTAGTATAAGCGGTTTAAATAGGGTTGGCTGAAAAAGTTTGCTCCCCCTAAATTCTCCTTAAAAAGGGGGACTTAAAGCTAAAAAAAGGGGCTTTGCGCCCCTAAAAATCTTTAGTCAACCGATTAAAAATCTACACCAGACTATAGACAATTACTAAACCCAAAACTGCGGCAAAGACAATTAAAGCGTAGAATTGGGCGCGACCATTTTCGAGGTATTTAAGACCTTCACCACTGACAAGAGTAGCTAAACCGGTTAAATTCACCGCCCCATCGATAACGCGATAATCCACCTCCATAATTTGCCGTGCGAGACGACGACAACCCTGGACAAAAACCCGATCATAGAGATTATCAATGTACCACTTGTTCAGGGAAAAACGATACAAAACGGGGAATTTTTCGGCAATAGTTGCAGGGTCAATTTTCTTCTGGAGATACATCAAAGAAGCGACAGTAATCCCGATTAAAGCAATCCCCACCGAATTACCCGCCATAATCAGAAACTCTGTCCAATCAAAAGCATGAACTTCTTCCACTACTTCGTTAGGAAGATGAATAAAACCCTCGAAGAAATTCTGCCAAGGTTTACCCACCAAACCAATTAACAAAGAAGGAACCGCCAAAATCATGAGAGGTAAAGTCATAGTAATTGGCGATTCGTGGGGTTCATGGGCATGATGGCCGTGGTTGTCTTCTTCTTGTGCTTCCGAGTCCAATTGCTTAACATTCATTGCCCCCGGTCCAAAAGCCGGAATCGCACCCGCATTGGCTAACAGTCGGCGTTTAATCTCCTTATTAGTGCCTCTAAACTCCCCTTCAAAGGTATTAAAGTACATCCGGAACATATAAAAAGCTGTTAAACCCGCAGTCCCCCAACCGATTAACCATAAAGCTGGGTTCGCCTCAAAAGCTAAACCGAGAATTTCATCCTTCGACCAGAAACCAGCGAAAGGAGGAATCCCACAGATAGCCAGAGTTCCCACCAGAAAAGTTAGGGCAGTAATGGGCATATACTTGCGTAAACCGCCCATCATCCGCATATCTTGGGCTAAAACCGGCTCATGACCGACCACATCCTCCATACCGTGGATGACCGAACCAGAACCGAGGAACAACATCGCTTTAAAATAAGCGTGGGTCATCAGGTGGAATAACCCCGCACTATAAGCACCAATACCCATAGCCATAACCATATAACCCAATTGGGAGATGGTGGAATAGGCTAAACCCTTTTTGATATCATTCTGGGTGAGGGCGATACTTGCCCCTAGGAAGGCAGTAAACGCCCCCGTCCAAGCAATTACCGTCATCGCCGTGGGAATTGGCTCAAAAACGGGATACATCCGGGCAATCAGGAAAACTCCGGCGGCCACCATGGTGGCGGCGTGAATCAGGGCCGAAATCGGGGTCGGACCTTCCATGGCATCCGGTAGCCAGACATGAAGGGGAAATTGGGCTGATTTGGCCACGGGTCCAAGGAAGACTAAAACGGCGAATAATGCCGCTAAACTGCCGGCAATGGCTCCAGAAGAGACTAATTCCTCTAGACGTTCACCCATGATATCAAACTCGAAGCTGCCGGTGGCCCAGAAAAGACCCAGCATTCCCAGTAATAAGCCAAAATCGCCGACGCGGTTGGTAACAAAGGCTTTTTGACAGGCATCGGCGGCCGCCGGACGAGTGAACCAGAAACCTACTAGCAGATAGGAACACATCCCCACCAATTCCCAGAAAATGTAGATCTGGACAAGGTTGGGACTGATGACCAAACCGAGCATAGAACTGCTAAAAATGCTCAGATAGGCGTAAAAACGCACATAACCGGGGTCGTGGGCCATGTAACCATCGGTATAAATCATCACCAAAAAGGCCACGGTGGTGACGATAACCGACATTAAAGCGCTGAGATGATCGATCGTATAACCCATTTTCAGGTGAAAGTTACCCGCCGATGCCCAATCGATCATTTGGGTATAGGGAGCGTGTCCATTGATTTGACTCCACAGCAGCGCAAAAGACAGCACCATCGACGCACCGAGGGTAGAAATGATTAATACAGCATTCACCTGTCGCAGACGATTGGTGACTTCATTAAAGGAAATTAAGCCCGCACCGACTAGGGTAGCGCCTACCAAGGGTAGGACGGGAACTAGCCACGCGTACTGATAAAGCGGTTCCATTCAGTAATACCTAGTTTACAATTTCACACTATTTGGTTTATCCTCATCTATTGTGACATAGGTTAATTCTTAAGAAAGTGTTTATACCTAGTTTTGCTCAACAGGGCGGCGAAAGGTCAAAGGAGCTTATCGATTTGGCAGTTTAGCGAGCGGGACGTTAATTTTTAGGGAGAAGCGGGAAAATTATCAAATAACCACGAAAGCAAGAGAAAGACCAAATACGGGTTTCCCCTAGCTAATACGACAATTTATTTAGTACAATTTAACTATACCGATCAAAATTAGTCCAAAAGGGAAATCATTATATAGCGCCTGTCACAGTTAAAATCATTGAGTATGATGGGGAGTCTAACTTAACGAGGTATCATGTCCACCGCCCGCCATATCCTAGCACTTCTAAAAAGTCATGTAGAGGGAGAAGAGCAGCAATTTTATTCTGCTGCCCTACAGATGGCTGCACACGAAGCAAGACAAGGACATGGTAAGTTAGCCCAAGAAATTCGCGAATTAATTGACCAAGCAAAGGCTAGTAAATCGGTTATTGAAAAAAAATCTGATCCAATTCCTTTAGTACAACCAAAAGGAGATTTAGCCAATCTGGTTTCGGTCAGATATCCCGATACTCGATTATCGGATATGATTTTAACCTCTGACCTTGAATTTAGACTTAAACGAGTATTAACTGAACAAAGACAAGGAAAAAGACTCAGAGAACATAATCTTATGCCTCGTCGAAAGCTGTTGTTAGTAGGTCCACCGGGTTCTGGTAAAACAATGACGGCTGAAGCCTTAGCAGGAGAGCTTAAATTACCTTTGTTTACGACTTTATACGATAGTCTAATGGGCAAGTATATGGGAGAAACTGCTAGTCGTTTAAAAGTGATTTTTGAGGCGATGACAATAACAAAAGGGGTCTATTTTTTTGATGAATTTGATGCGATTGGGACTCAACGTCACAATTCTAACGACGTGGGAGAAATTCGTCGCATTCTCAATTCTTTTTTGATGTTTTTAGAACAAGAGCAAGGGGATAGTTTGATTTTGGCAGCAACTAATCATCCTCAGTTACTAGACAAAGCTCTTTTTAGGCGTTTTGATGATGTAATTGAATATCAGCTTCCTGATGCCGCAATTATTCGTGAATTGATTGAATCTCGTCTTATTTCTTTTGAAATTGACTGGAAAGATTGGTCAAACATTCTTAATCAAGCCAATGGACTCGCTCAAGCTGAAATTGTCAGAGCGACAGATGACGCAGCCAAGCAAGCTGTTTTGTCAAATAGTCAGAAGGTAAGCGAAGATTCTCTGATTTCAGCTATTATGGAACGTAAGGATCTGAACTTCAATGAATAAAACCTAATCCCATAATGTCGCAACGTTCTCGCCGTCTTCCTCACTTGTATCTACGGAATAACGATAAATTTCGTGAAAGCGTCAATTATACTTCACCGCTCTCAGTTAATGCTCCACCACCACCCGATCGGAACAGAATAGAACACGCTGCAAAATTAGAACTTGCTATTGGTGAAGCGATTACGAAAGCTCGTCAACAATTAGAATCCCGTTTATCGGAAATTGCCGTCGGACAACCCGGATTCTATTTAGAATTTCAGGTAACAAAAGATCAAGCGAATGCTTTTGAAAATTTAGGAGATAAACGCAAAAAAATTGAATTAGTTGCTGTTAAGCCTTCTCCTGACCAAGAAAATATAGTTAAGGCTACTGTTTTTGTACCAGAGTCAGCGACAGAATTTTTTGAGAACAAAGTAGAAGAATATCGTGATGAAGAAACAACAAAAGGAAACCCAAAAAATGCAGCCCTAATAACACGACTAGAAAACGTTGAAATTGGTACAGTTCAATCATTATTTACTGATGATCCTGCTTTATTTCCTCAGAATGGACAATCAATATGGTGGGAAGTATGGTTACGTCGTGGACAACTTGAAGACTTCCAAACCATTGCTCAAAGACTCGATATTATGACTAAATCTCATATACATTTTCCCGAAAGAACTGTTACTTTAGCTATGGCTAATGTAGAAAAAATACAGCAAGTTCTTCAAAATTCTGATACGGTTGCAGAATTAAGAATTGCTAAAGATACGCCTTCCTTTTTTCTTGATATGAAATTAATTGAAAAGGAGGAATGGGTCGAGGATTTATGGAATCGAACTTTACCTCCTAGAGATAATGCTGTTGCTGTCTGTCTTCTTGATTATGGAGTTAATAGACGACATAAACTGATTGAAAAAGGTCTTGATAGTAGTGATTTATATACTTGTGATCCTAATTGGGGAACTCATGATCCTCATAATACACATGGTACAGAAATGGCGGGTTTAATTCTTTATGATGATTTATTTAATGCTTTACAAACACAAGGATATATAACGCTTATTCACCGTTTAGAATCAGTTAAAATTCTCCCTCCTGTCGGACAAAATGATCCTGAACTTTATGGCGCAATTACAGAGCAAGCAGTCTCTCGTCCAGAAATACAAAATCCCAAGCGAAAACGTATTTTCTGTATGGCTGTAACTAGCGAGCAGCCATCACCAAATTATGGAACTCCCTCCTCATGGTCAGCAGCAATAGATCAACTATCTTTTGGTGAAGATAATTTTAAGCGATTAATCATTATTTCAGCAGGAAATATCAGAGAAGAAATATCTTTATCTGATTATTTAACCCGCAATGATGTGGCAACAATTGAAAACCCAGCACAAGCTTGGAATGCTCTTGTTGTGGGAGCTTACACTGAAAAAGTTAATATCAGTCATCCCGACTTTCAAGGTTGGCAACCTGTAGCTCCTTGGGGTGATTTATCTCCTAAAAGTTGTACTTCTGTTTCTTGGGAAAATCAATGGCCAATTCGTCCGGATATTGTTTGTGAAGGAGGAAATTATGCCTCAGATGGGGAAAATTATGCACAAATGATTGACGATTTATGCTTATTAACAACTGCTCATAGTCATAACTATAAATTGTTTACTTATATGTGTGATACCAGTTGTGCAACTGCACTCGCTAGTTATATGGCTGCTCGAATTCTTTCAGAAAATCCCAAATATTGGCCAGAAACAATACGCACTTTAATTGTTCATTCAGCCGAATGGACTGTTAGGATGAGAGCTAATTTTCCAAAGAAATTGAAGCAGCAAGATAAAAAAAATTTGATTCGTCGCTATGGATATGGTGTTCCTGATTTAGACAGAGCTTTAAAAAGTTCAAATAGTGACTTAACACTGGTTATTGAAGATCAACTGACACCTTTTAAAAAAGATGGTAGTGACATTAAAACAGACAAAATGAATTTTCATAGCTTACCCTGGCCAAAAGAAAAGCTAGAACAATTAGGAGAAGCCAAGGTAGAACTGAGAGTAACTTTATCGTATTTTATAGAACCTAATCCAGGGGAGCGAGGTTATAAAAGAAAACACCATTATGCCTCTTATGGACTCAGATTTCAAGTAAAAAAACCTTTAGAGACCAATCAACAATTTCAAAATAGAATTAATAAAGCTACCAGAGAAGAAGAAAAAAATATTTCTGGCAGTAAAGAGGAAGATAACTGGTTTTTGGGTCCTCATTTAAGGAGTCAAGGTTCACTTCATTCTGATATATGGACAGGAACGGCCGTCGATTTAGCAAGTAGAGGAATCATAGGCGTTTATCCTGTTGGTGGATGGTGGAAAGAACAAACACAAGAGGAACGCCATGATCAACCTGTTCGCTATACATTAATTGTAACGATTCGAGTACCAGAAATTGAGTGTGATATTTACACCCCTGTATCTAATTTAATTTTAATCAGTCAAGATACACCCACTAACATACCAATAGAAACAGAGATTTAATCTTTACATCGAACTTCATCCATTAAATATATCTCAGGAATTGAGAAAATTGGTAACGATTCTCTGTCAGTTTCCCTAAGTAGTCGTGCAAAATTAATTTCCTAGTAAAGATAGGCAAAAGGCAAGAGGCAAAAGGCAAGAGGGGGTTAGATATGTGTAATTAATTTTGCTTAGGTACTTACCAACCTTTTCACCTTCCCTCCCCAACAATCCAACTTAATCAGCGTGATTTAGACATGGCTAGAGGAAATAGAGGTGTAGAGGAAATAAAAAGTTAGTCAATAGTGGGTAAAATGTTTGTGTATAGGACATTTTTTCCCCATGACTAAACCCTTAGACTCCCTGAAACAGCCCAATCCCTCGGAAAAAACAGCCCCTAGAGATGATTGGTTAGATAGCGAACTATCTCGTTTAGAAGATTATGAACCTTACGATTGGGGAGAAATAGATCCCTTAATGTTAGGCAAACCCGTACAATATGTTTCTAGTATTGGCTTAGTTGTCGAGGGTGGCAAAGATTGGGGTTGCTGATTGGCAATAGGAATCTTCTTGTGTGGGTTTTTTAAAACCTAGAGCCAAACTAACTTTTGGATAGGATGCACAGTTGGCATTCATAGCTTGAGTCAGCAACACCCCTCCCCAACAACCCAAGTTAATCAGTGCGATTAAAACATGGCTAGAGGAAATAGAGGTTTAAGCGATGGTTAACCTTCTGGATCTTAGTCAGTTATACTAAGGGACTTGCGCTTTGATAATGTACCTTTTGGGCGAACGCAGTTCGCCCCTACGTTGTGGACAAAATCCGTTACTGTAGGGGCGCAAAGCTTGCGCCCTCCGATCGATCAAGTTTGCTGATCACCCTAAGTAGGGGGAGAGCCTTCGAGAGCCTCCGCAGCTAAGGGACTTGCGCTTTGATAATATGCCATCTGGCTGGTCTGATTCTTCTACAGAGCGATTTTCTGGCTGGGATATTATTCCCACGCAAGTCCCTAAGTATATCCATAACTTAGACTCCTTAATAGCAGAACCGACAGAAGAGCAATATTTACCTATTCAGGTATTAGATACCCTAGCTGATCCATCTGCCAACCTAACTGAGTTGGCTGCTGATAAACCTTTTTTAAAGTGTTAATATCCCGGCTAGAAATCGGTGGAATATCCCTAGTTTGAGCGAAATACATCACGTCCGTCTCTAGGGGACTATGACCCCAAATTCCCAAAGCATGACCTAATTCGTGCCGCGCTGCGGCTAAGGCCGACCGATCAGCTAAATTAGGACTAATCTGGATACTCATCCGATGAGTTAAGCGATTTTCCTTGACAAAAATCTCGTATTGTGTTATGGCAGAACGCACCCGGGGCAGTTCTAACTTACCGGTTTCGGCATTAAAACGGACTCCCGATGGCGGTAACTCCCGTTTAATGAGGATATCGGCTAATTCTGCCCGATTTACCAACTCGATCGGCAAATACTGCCCCCATTCAGCGATCGCCTCCTGTACCAAACTCAGCCAAGAACTGCGATCGCTCTGAAGATAAATCTTCACAGGAAATTGCGACCAAATCAACGCTCCCACGGGACTGATTTCCACAGCATCAAAATAATCCCCGGGTTGGTTTTGCTCTTGCCATTGGGCTAAATTAGCGGGTAAAGGATGGGTTTTTAACTCCGGTAGCGCTCGACTGTCGGCAATCAGAGAATAGGAAAACAGCAAAAGACTCGCCAAGGCTGCGAGTCCTAGAAAAGAGAACCGACCTCTTAGCATTTAGCGATTTAACCAGCCGGCGCTCAGTACAATGGTTAGGGTGATAAATACCGTCCCCAAGGCCCAAGTCACCTGATTTAAGGTTTTTTCCGCCGTTTTTGCGCTGGTAAAAATCTGTGATTGACCGCCAATACCGCCAATACCATCCCCTTTGGGACTGTGTAATAACACCAAAATCGCCAGAAAGGCCGCCGCCAGCGCCCAAATAATCTGTACTACCAGCACCACTGTCATGATCATTACTCTCTATTTTCCATTACAAAGTATAGCAGTTATCATCAGTTATCAGTTATCAGTTATCAGTTATCAGATGTAAGTTTTAAATTTTTATGGCTCTCTCGGAAATTGGGTGAAAAATGTTCATTATCTTACATTCAAAGATGCCCTACACCCTTTCTTCAATAAGATTTGCTGATCAGCATAACTACAAGAGAGCGGTTTTTATTGGTCATTTTTCTGCTAATTAGGGCTTGCTGAATAATGGTGAAATATAGACGAGGTAAGGGTTTTAGTGTCTTGTTTCGCGAAACAGGTGCAAGATTTTGAGAGAATCGTGCTTCCAAACCTTGCGTCTTCATCGGCCCGCGTCCTGTAGGGGCGAAGCATTCGGGCAATAACCTATCGGTGAAACCGGAGATTTTCTATCCGAATGCTTCGCCCGTACTTTTTGCCGCAAACCCTAATTAGCCAATTTTTTAATTATTTCCACTGATTACTGATTACTGATTACTGATCACTGTTAAAGCGAGATGCGGACGGGAGTGCGACTGGCTTTAATTGCCACTTCGGCCGGTTTAATCAGCGATCGCCCGGTCATTTCCACCGGGACGGGAATTTGGAGAATTTCGAGGATAGTGGGGGCAATATCGGCTAAACGACCATCATCCCGCAACTGCACATCGCCACCGTGGCCCGGTATTTTTCTCCCTTCCCCTTCAATTAAAATTAAAGGAACGGGATTAGTCGTGTGGGCAGTCCAAGGATTACCCGACTCATCCACCATCGTTTCCGCGTTACCGTGGTCGGCAGTGATTAACACTGTTCCCCCCAATTTATTGATGCTACTTAACAACTTAGCCAAGCATAGATCCACCGTTTCCACTGCTTTCATGGCCGCGTCTAAAATGCCCGTATGACCCACCATATCGGGGTTAGCGTAATTAACCACCACAAGACTATAGATCCCCTGTTCGATCGCCCCACAGACCGCTGCTGTCACCGTGGCTGCCGACATAGCCGGCGCTTGGTCATAGGTGGCGACTTTCGGACTAGGAATTAATTCGCGCACTTCTCCCTCAAAGGGTTTTTCTAATCCCCCATTAAAAAAGTAGGTGACGTGGGGATATTTTTCGGTTTCTGCACAACGAAACTGTTTTAATCCCTGTTGAGCGATCACCTGTCCTAAAATATTATTTAAATTCTGGGGAGCAAAGGCCACATCTACCGGTAATTTCGGATCGTATTGGGTAAAAGTGACAAAACTAAGGGGAGAAATTAAATCTCGATCGAAATCTTCAAAATCGGGCATAGTCAGGGCATAACACAACTGTCTAGCTCGATCGGGACGGAAATTATAGAATATCACCCCATCGCCCGCTTCGATCGCCCCTGGTGCAATTCTGGTGGGGGGAATAAATTCATCGGTAATATTTTGATCATAAAATGCCTGTAATACTTCTGTGATCGATCGCCCGTCGATACCTTGATCACTGGTCATCACGTTATAGGCTTTTTCCACCCGATCCCATCGGCGATCCCGATCCATGGCATAATAACGGCCACTGAGAGTCACCATGCGACCGAGATTGATTTTATTAATATGTTCTTGAATCCTTTTAATAGCGAGCATTCCGTCGGTGACGTTGGTATCGCGACCATCGGTGATGACATGAATGCAGACATCGCTAATCCCTTGCACTTTCGCTAAGTCTAATAATCCCAGTAGGTGATCGAGATGGGAATGGACTCCACCCTCGGAACATAAACCAATCAGGTGTAATTTGCTTTTTTTAGGGCGAATCTCAGCGCAGAGTTTTAATAAAGCCTGATTTTGTTGAATCGAACCATCTTCGATCGCATCGGAAATCCGTACTAGCTCCTGTGGTACAACTCGCCCCGCTCCGATATTGAGGTGGCCAACTTCCGAGTTACCCATCTGTCCTTCTGGTAGTCCCACATCCTTAGCGGAGGTGCGGATTAAGGTGTGGGGATAAACTTCCCAGAGACTATCCATAATCGGGGTTTTCGCCATTGCGATCGCATTATCCGACCTTTGCGGGCGATAACCCCAACCATCAAGGATAACCAGTACGACTGGGGATATAGGTGCGTGGGTCATGATATACAGTCCTAAATTAAGAGTGGATTTCCATGCACTAAGATAATATCATCGAAACTTCCATTGATCACCGGTGTCTGGGCGATCGACCCCCTAATGTCAGCAAATGATGGGGTAGTGAGGTAGTGGGGTGTTAGGTGTTAGGTGTTGGGGTAGTGGGGGGGGTGGGGAATTTAGCTGAAAGCTCCCCATCTCCCCAAATCCCCATCTCCCCAAATCCCCATCTCCCCAAATCCCCTAACTGATCACCGCTCACTGAATAATTATGTCTCAAAAAAACGAAACAACTGCTTTAATAATCGCTCTTTTAGCCACTGCGGGCATTTTAGGTGGGGGTTACTTCTGGCTACAAAGTCAATGTGCCGCAGGTCAAGAATTTTTTCTCTGTGGCAGCAGTAAAAGTCCGCAAAAATCCCCCACATCGGAAAGTGCCTCCTCTCCCCTACCCCCTCCCCCCTCACCCCAGGGAGTGGTTAGTTTTGCCCCACCGACTTCTATCCCCAGTGGCACGACAATTCGCATTAACGGCTCTACCAGTATGGTACAGATTAATCAAGCCTTAAAAGCCGCTTTAACTGCCAAATTTCAGGGGGTAGAGGTCTTGACAAATGCTCAAGGATCTGATAGGGGATTAGAGGAAGTGGCCCGGGGGGCGATCGATATTGCGGCGGTGTCACGACCTTTAACCGAGTCGGAACGCTCTCAGGGATTGGCTTCTAGTCCGATTGTTCGAGATGCGATCGCTGTTGTGGTGGGAGTAAAAAACCCCTTTGCGGGGGGGTTAACCACTACCCAGGTTAAAGATATTTTTACCGGAAAAATCACCTCTTGGTCCGAGGTGGGCGGTTCTGCTGCTACTATTCAAGTGATTAATCGTCCCCCTATTAGTGGCACTTATCAAAGTTTTCGTGAGGAAGTGCTGCAAGGGGGGGAATTTGGTACAGGAACTAATTTTAAAATGATGGACAGGGATGCCACCACCCCAATTTTGCGAGTTTTGGGACTGAATGGCATTAGTTACGCCACCTATAGCCAAATTGTCAACCAAAAAACCGTCAGAGCGCTCGCTATTGAGGGAATTTTACCCAGTGAACCTAATTATCCTTGGCAGCGTACCCTTTACTACGTTTACAAAGAACCTGCTAGTGAAGCGGTTAAAGCTTTTATGGGTTTTGTGTCCTCTAGTGATGGTCAAGAAGCGATTTTTCGGGCCAATGAAGACCTACAAAAGTAGTTAGCGAGAATATCCGAAAATCTGGGAAATTTTACGCCTTGTATGACTAGGGTGAGTATTGCCTATTTTACCGTGGAGACGGGGAGGCATTGAAGCTTTGCAAGCTTTGGGACTGAATGGCATTAGTTACGCAACCTATAGCCAAATTGCCAATCAAAAAACCTGGGATTTAATGCTGGCGGCCGCTAAACGAGAAAAAGAAGGATGGATAGACAGCAAATCCGCCGAGAAGTTTTCCTGTGAGGATTTGCGGATGATTGATCGAGAATGGTTAGCGGCTTCCGGTGGCCAGTTCGGCTTTTCTGTCCAACTGGCGATCTACAAGCAGACAGGCAACCCGATCGGCGACTATAATCGTAAAACGTGGGAACGTTTTGGGGACGCAGTCGGCTGGCGAGTCAACGGAAACTGGGGAAAGAAAAATTACTCAGATTTCATGATATGGAGTACAACCGCACCATCGACAGCACCCAAGGGACACCTCCCGTTGGGGGGTGTTGTTTGGAAATTGGGGGATTGGGCGATGTTATGGTGGGGGGTTGTGTTCTCTCCTCGCGCTGCGGCTTGTGAATTGTAGCATATAAAGGGTTTCGCAGTTTTTTCAAACTCCGATCCTACAGGGGTTCAACACGAGGTTATCAGGGGTTCCGCGATTCGATACCTGTCACCGTCACCCCAGGAGGGTAAATGCCATTTTCCCCTACATAATCTATGGTTTATAATTACGATAGATATTAACCACCGCAAGTTAGGAGTCAATACTTGTCAAAAAAGAAATTTCGTAAATCTGTTGAAAGCATTCGTTATCAAATTCTGAACCATCATCAAAAAATTGCCAATGAGGAACAAAAAGAATCCCCCGATGAAAACTTAATTAATTACTGGAAAAGAGAAATTAAAGGTTTAGAAAAAAGTTTATCTAGAGCAGAAAAGCGATTAAACAGAGGAAAATAAGCAATGATTTCAAACACTGAAAAACCCTTGAAAGTCAACTCTACCTTGGCCACTCTATTATCTGAATTAGGTGAAGAATGCGAGACGGTTTTATTCTTACTAAGTCAGCTTAAATTACCAAGCCTAACTGATGACCAAAAAGGGGATATTTTGGCAGAATTAATAGGCTCAATTACTCACTTGCACGTTCATACCGAAAATTTACCTGATTTAATTGGGGATGAAATTTTAGCTTTGCCAGATGATCAATAATGTTATGATGATTCTTTGTTCTCTGGTTCAGTAGTAGTAGGTTGGGTTGAGGCACGAAACCCAACACAAAGCCTATAATTGTTGGGTTTCACTCTGTTCAACCCAACCTACATAACTTATCAAATCAAACAAATTCGTAATCTCATTTTAAAATATAAATTAGGAGGGAAAGATGAAAATTCGCTATCAATTAATTATTTATTGGAGTGAGGAAGATCGAGCTTTTATTGTTGAAGTTCCAGAATTAGCAGGATGTATGGCAGATGGAGAAACCTATCAAGAAGCCGTACAAAATGCTGAACTTGTTATTCAAGAATGGATTGAAACTGCCAAACAACTAGAACGAATCATTCCTGAACCAAAAGGACGACTATTATTTACCTAATGATGAAGTTTCTCTCGCCCCGGCTTGTGAATTGTAGCATATAAAGCGTTTCGCAGTTTTTGCAAAATCCGACATTTAAAGAATGAACAGGAGTCGCCAGCTTAAATCTGAATTGACGATTGTGTAGGGGGGTTCATCGAAAATTTGGGTCTGAAACCCCGTCGTTCTACGACGGCTTTACTGTTAAATATGAGCATCGTTTACGAAATATATGCTAAAATGTGAGGTATGGAAAAAGCCTATTCGTTTCGATTTTACCCCACACCCGAACA
>NZ_JAPZSR010000085.1:0-6323 GCF_027531875.1 Microcystis sp. LE19-84.1B
TCCTCACCTACACAGAAGATAAGTTGTCAAGGTTCAGTTGTTACTGTTCCTTGTCTTCTATACGCTAGGTTGTTATACTAACTTTCAGAAGAACGAATCGCACCTTTGTATTCTAGTACAAACATTTTGACACTGCTCGACTGAGTGTCAGTATGTTAGCACAAAATTCTTTAAGTTGACAATACATAGGGCTTGCTGAATAATGGTAAAACCCTTTTAAAATAAGGCTTTTGACCTGTTAAAATCCGATGTTCATGCTGCGAAAATCGGATTGAGACCCTCAAAAACCTTGCATTATCCTTCTTATAGTACATAAGCTCGTACGAAAAGAGAGGGCAACAAAGCCTGAAACGACCGGCTACTGACGACCGACGACCGACTCCTAACCCCACCAACAAACTTTTTGCCGCAAACCCTAATTAAGGTCGCGCACTGATTCTTTAAGTTAACTCTAAGGAAAAATGCAGGAATATCTTGATAGTGGCTTAAGACTGGGCTGGTTAATTACTCCCATTAGTCAACAGGTAGCAATCTATCGCCAAAATCAGGCTATTGTGTTTTCTGACTGCTATTTTTCAATTTTATTGGTGAGAGTTCCGACCACATCAATACCGAGGGTTTGATGGACACTGGCGAGGAATTGATTGACGATTTCGGGATAGACTTTAATCAGGGTAGCCAGGGATTTACCATCACCATTATCAACGATATTAACTCGATCGAGGTGTAAGCGTTTAGGAATTTTAATCGCCTCCTCCAGGATAGTTTCTAACTGTTGAATCAAGAAAATTGCCTCTGCTTCGCTGCCGGTGTTTTGCCAGACTTCCGCAAACAATTCGTTAACCAAGGCTTCAGCTTTGGCATTTTCTTCAAAAATTGCCGCTTCTCCTCTAGCGCGGAAAGTTTCAGCTTCCTGCTGCGCTTCTGCGGGTAAAACCTTATCTGCTTGGAGACGTAATCTTTCCAATTCTGCTCTGACCTGTTGCAATTTTTCCTCAACTATAGCACGTTTTTCCTTAGCGGCGGCGATAGTTATTTCTTCTTCCGATTTAGCCTGTTGTTCCAGTTTTGCCTTTAACTTTCTCAACTCGTTTTCTTGCTCTAAAATAATAATTTGATCGCGGGTTTTAGCTACGGTTGCCTGTTCCTCACATTCCGCAACTATTTGTTCAGCTTCATTGAGTGCATTTGATTCAGCAATTTCAGCATCACGCATGACTAAAGCGATTCTTTCCCGTCCGAGGGAGTTAAGATAATCCACGTCATCGGCAACATTTTGAATTTTGAGAGTATCAATTTCTAAACCGAGTTTAAACAGGTCTTGACTGACGTTACTGGTAATACTTTCGGCAAATTGTAAGCGATCTTCGTTCACTTGTTCGGGGGTCATTGTTGCGACTACACCCCGCAAGTTTCCTTCTAAAGTTTCTTTAGCTACGCGAATAATTTCTTCTCGATCTCGATCTAAAAAACGTTCGATCGCATTGCCGACTATTTCAGGTTTAGAACTAACTTTTACGTTAGCAATGGCCACTATATTCAGGGGAATATTGCCCTTAGAATAGGCATTTTTAATCTCAATTCTGATCGGGGTTGTGGTGACATCCATGCGTTTAACGGTTTCTAAAATTGGAATACGAATCGCCCGACCCCCCGATACCACTCGATACCCCATATCCTGTCTATCTTTTGATTTGCGTTTCATCCCACTCAGTATTACTACTTCATTCGGTTTACAAATACACAAAAAAGAATTGATAAACCAAATCGCACCAATCCCCAGAAATATCAATAAAGCGATGGGAACACTATTCAACAATAAATTGCCAGCACTGTTGTTATTATTGTTGTCGTATTGATTGGGATTGATTTGGATGAGATAGGAATTATTTTGACTATTCATAGTTAGTTACCCTTTGGTTTAGAAGAAATTACAAATCGCCTCTGATATACTTTTCCGCAATGACTAAAACTTTATTGTCCTGGCAATTGAGGATAAATGCTTTATCCCCGACATTAAATTGTTCTTCCCCTTCCGTTATCGCTACTATATCGATTAGACTATCCCCGACATTAACTCGCACTTTCCCCTTGCTATTTTTATCGAAGGGGATTTGAACAACTCCAATTAAACCGATGAGAGAGTGATAATCGACGATACTATTTACCTGTTGGTTGCAGCGTCTCAACTTGACTAAAATTAGGAGTAGAATGGCCAAACCAATACCTACCCCTAAAGAAATTACAACAATTGTGAGCAGTTGAGCATTCATAAGTTTAGTTATTTACCGTTATAGTTGCCCCCAATCTAATTACCGTTAACTAATTCGAGACTTCGGCCATTTCAATCACGCGATCAGCATTATCTTTGACCAAAAAATTTAAAGGTTTATTGCGACGAACTTTATACTTTAAGCGTCGTGATTCCACCCGCATCAGAATTTGTTCTAAACAATCGTGATCAAAACAAACGTGACGATGACGATCCTTATAACCCGCGGTTGCCCCAGCAACGATGTGCAGTTGGGTATTTTTCTTTAACTGATACCATAAACCCTGGGGTTGATCTCCCAAAGAAGGGTTGGCAGTAGTCACAGCCAGATTACTAGACATATAAAATGGATCAATCATATTATTGCCCATCGTCTGCTCATAATTGTAATAGTAATGGAGGGGGACATCGGCCGTGGGTAAATTTAAAAGTCCTTCATAAAATTGTCGGGCTGTCTCCAAATCTGTCACCATGATTGTATGAACTTTTGGGGCGCTAGTTAGAAACATCCACATGGCTAAAGCATAAGCGGCCAGAAGCATAACCATAATCCCCTGGGTGGACAGGAGAGTATCAAGGGGTAGGAAAGCGCCGAAGAAAAGATGATTTATCAACACTGATGTGATCCTATTGCCTAAGAATTTCTATCATTCCCTAATTATAATCACGACGCTGAAACTTAAGTGAACAGAGTGGGGAGTGACCAAGTTCCGTACATTTGTATTAAAATGCTCCCTACCCAGTTTAAATGCAGTACAAGTGACCTCAAATTCTCCTATGGGATGAATAAGTAGCTGGTTATAATTAAATTAAAAATGGATTTTAGGTTCGATCCCCCCTTAGTACTAGGGTTGATTCATAGTAGGGTTGATTCATGAATCAACCCTACCCTATAGTCCCCCCTTGATAAGGGTGGTGTCTGATAATTTTTAACGCCTACCTACTTAAATGATGAGATGATGACATTACGGACGGAAATATGAGGAATTAGCGGAGATGAAAGCGTATATTGGAAATAGAGCCATCCCTAGAAAAGTGAGCTACTGTTATGAACTCTTTTGCGCTTCCCGTCTTTCTGCAATCAGGTTTAACCCTACTGGCATTTTTAGTGCTGGTTATCCTCATGGCCTAAATCTTAATCCGTCTGTCTAGATTTTCATAGACAGTTAACAGCTGTTCAGCGATCGCTGACCAACTATATTGATTTAAGACTAAATCCTTGGCATTTTTCCCCCTTTGTTGGCGAATTTCAGGATTAGTGATAGCCGTTGCCAAAGTATTAGTTAAATCCTCAAGCTGACAAGCTGTCACCCATCCCGCATCCGCTGCCGTCACCGCAGGATGCAGATCCACCCGGTCTGAGATCACCACAGGAATTCCGGCAGCCATAGCTTCGGCAACCGCGATGCCAAAATTTTCATAGTAGGAAGGTAAAACAAATAAATCGGCCCTAGCGAGGAGGCTATTTTTGACTTCTCCGGTGACAAATCCAGTAATTGTCGTATTTTTGCCCAATATTGACTGCTCGATCTGATTTTTAATCCGATTTTCGTACTCCTGGTCCTGGGGATTGCCTCCTGCTAAGACAAAATGAAAATCTAGGCCTTTTTCTAACAACCTTTCTAAACTAGGCAGCAATAAATCTAGACCTTTTTTCGGGTCAAGACGGGACATATAAAGGATGATCGGTTTATTTTGGGGAAGATTAAAACCCGTTACTGGTAAAGCTTGTGGGTTAAAAAAATCTACCCCTAGGGGGATGACAATATCCTTAGTTTTTATATTAAATCTTTCAGCGATTTGACACTCCTGCTGACTGGTAAAATGAACTGCCGCCGCCGCCGCTAAATTGGGTTTTTCCAGAAAATTGGCATATATTTGTTTAAGTTGCCGTTTTTTTTGCAAATCTGCCGGATCGAGAGTACCTAGAGGACGGAGAATATAGGGCAGTTGACGGTAACGAGCGATCGAAGCTGATATACTGCTTACTGGGGAGAATAAGGCATGAATATGGGCGATATCGTAATCTTTTGCCCTATTTGCCAACCAAGTAAACAGATCAAGGGAAAATTTATAGCGGCGAAAGGGAGAACAGCGAAAATAATAGATTTGATAGCCATTTTGACTAACAGGGACTCCTAAAGGCACCTCTAGGGGTGCTTGTCCCGTGTCACCATTGGAATCGGTGGTAATAATGGTCACATCTTGGCCTAGTTGCGCCAAGGCCGCTGACAAACCGAGTACCATTTGACTGGGGCCACCATAAACAAGGGAAATCGAAGGAACAATCTGAAGAATTTTCATCGAAAAATTGGGTCAGAAACCCCGCCGTTCTAGGTTGGCTTTACCGTTAAATACTAGCGCATTGACACGATATATGCTAGAACGTGACACTTAGAGCGACTCTAAGACCAGAACAGAGTCAATTGGATTTGGTGGCTAAAATGTATTCTAAGATACATTCCTCCTGGCGAGGGGGTGGAACGAACCACAAAGACACAAAGGACACAAAGATTGATCAATCCTATGTAAGTTAAACTTATCACACAGAACCTAGAAGAGCCTGATAACTGATAACTGATAACTGTTAACCATTCATTGATAAATATTTAGCCACCGATTGCACATCTTTATCACCCCGTCCAGAGAAATTAATCACAATGCGAGGACTACCGGTCACTTGTGGGCAAAGAGTTTCTAAATAGGCTAAAGCGTGGGCAGTTTCTAGGGCCGGAATAATCCCTTCTAAACGGGAAACTCGTTGAAAAGCTTCTAGTGCTTCCTTGTCGGTGACACTGTAATATTCGGCGCGACCACTATCTTTTAAAAAGCTATGTTCTGGCCCGACTCCGGGATAATCTAAACCGGCACTAATGGAGTGGGCCTCGATAACTTGACCTTCGTTATCTTGTAATAAATAACTCATGGCCCCATGTAAAATCCCCGGTTGACCTTGGGTAAGGGTAGCTGCGTGTTTTCCGGAGGCGATACTTTCCCCGGCAGCCTCAACACCAATTAAACGCACGGAAGTTTCTTTAACAAACTCATGAAATAAACCCATAGCATTAGAACCACCCCCCACACAAGCGAGGAGAATATCCGGTAAACCGCCCCATTTTTCCAGACTTTGCTGACGGGTTTCTTGACCAATAACCGCGTGAAAATCGCGCACCATCATCGGATAGGGATGGGGACCGGCCACAGAACCAAGGATGTAGTGAGTGGTTTCCACATTAGTTACCCAGTCGCGAATCGCTTCCGAGGTGGCATCTTTCAGGGTTCCCGTCCCGGCGGCCACGGGTTGCACCGTCGCGCCAAGCAGTCTCATGCGGAAAACATTGAGTTCCTGGCGTTCCATGTCGTGAATTCCCATATAAATCACGCATTCTAGACCAAAACGAGCGCAAACCGTAGCGGTGGCCACGCCGTGCTGTCCTGCCCCGGTTTCGGCGATAATTCGCTTTTTACCCATGCGTTTGGCTAATAAAACCTGACCGAGGGCGTTATTAATCTTGTGGGCCCCAGTATGGTTTAAATCTTCTCGTTTTAGGTAAATTTGCGCCCCAGTACCGTCGGCTTTTGCATAATGGGCGGTGAGACGTTCGGCAAAATATAAGGGACTAGGTCTGCCGACGTAATCCTTGAGCAGTTGATTTAATTCTTCTTGAAAATCGGGGTCGTCTTTATACTGATTATAGGCCGTTTCTAGTTCACTTAAGGCTGGCATCAGGGTTTCTGGGACGTATTTGCCCCCGTAGCGTCCAAAACGCCCAAAAGCATCGGGATACTGGCTTGCTGTGCTGGCTGAGGCGGTATAAATCGGCGTGATAGTCATGTAAATCTTAGATGAGAGACTATGTCCATTATAAATCTAAGGGTTTAGTCTCTGGGTTAACCTGAGTTCTAGGGCAATCATCGGAAATTTTGGGTCTGAAACCCCGCCGTTCTAGGTTGGCTTTACGTTAGAATTAAAAGGCCAGTCTCGAAAACCAAGTGGACGGCGCAGCACCTTGAAAACTCGGCTTAGGGGGTTCCGACCAGAAAAGCTTGG
>NZ_JAPZSR010000361.1:0-14207 GCF_027531875.1 Microcystis sp. LE19-84.1B
ACCTTTATAGAGACAGACATTGCCGCAATTTTTGTCAATTGTTTGCGATCTGAAGCGAACTAATCAATTAAATCTTTTGCCAGATAAGGATTGAGTCGATTTATGCTCCCCTATCGAACCATACCAAGTCCCGAAGAGCCAGAATTTAGAGTTAGGGCAGTCGGAAATTAAAGGCGATATCCGAACCCTAGACGCGAAGATAGAGGGTTTAAGCGATCGAGTTAAAGTTATAGAGAATGCGGCGGGGAAAACCACCGATCTCGCCGAAAAAGTCGGAGAATTGAAAAACTGGAAACAGATCGGAGTAGTGGTGATCACGGCTTTGCTCAGTTCGATCCTCAGTGGTGTTACGGGTGGGGTAATCGGTTGGCTAATCCGAGCGGCGAAAGTTAACCCCTAATGGCGTTGCTGAATCAAGATATGAAGACTGATTTTGCACCTGTCCACCAGAACGTAGGTTGGGTTGAAGCATGAAACCCAACGCCCGATTATGTTACGCTACTGCTAACCCATCCTACACATAATTCTGCCTCCCTACTTATGAATGCTGATTTTGCACCTGTCCACCAGTCAACCTAGTTCTAGGTTTTAAAACTTACCCAAAAAGACAGGCAATAATTATCGCCAAAATACTCTGGGGAGTAACCTAAATAACCAACCTTAAAAAAACTCGCTGCTACACTTGAGTCAGTAGATGCACCCTGATGAAAAAGGAGAGTCAAAGAAAGCTCTCCTTTTTTTTTGTTGAGAAAGCAATCCGGGGGATTTAGCCGCGGTTAGCAGGTAGTTTCGCCTTGCGTGCCATGTCTTTGAAACCATTCAAACTTGGACCCGGGCGACGGCGAGACAGACTAGGAGTAATCAAGTATTTTGTCGCAAATTCCACTTCTTGCGGCTCTACTTTACCGTTAGTAGCGGCTACAGGTGCCGGTGCGCTCACAGGAGCGGCGGGAGTTTCTTTTACTTGCTTTTCTTTCTTAACAGAAGTTTTTTGGGCTTTTTTCTCGGCTACAGGGGCGGCAGCAGACTCCACAGCAGCGGCGGGCGCTTCCACAACAGGGGCGGCTGCTGCCGTGGTTGCTGTCGCTTTTTGTTCACCATCGGTTTCTTTTAGTTCTAGGTAAAAGTCAGATTTTTTGCCACCAAAGAGATTTTTTAACATCGGGGATCACTCCGAGAGTTGGGAAAATGTAAAAGACTAGGTATTTAAAAATTTATCATTGACCGGGATCAGGCAGCAAACAAGATTATTCTCTTGACAATTTCTCTCCTTCATCTATTTTTCTCTGGATAATCCATACCAGAAAAAGTGTTTTAAAACAAGTTAAATTTACAAAAATTAACAAAAATCAAGAACGAGAAACCCCGACGCAAACAAGGGCAAAAACTGCTAGAGACGTTGCTGACAACGTCTCTAGATTATTTATTGGGGATTTAGCCGGCTGCGGGTACACGGCTGCCGCTAACTCCGGGTGCCGGACCACGACGAATATTGGTTTCCGTTTCGATGGGAACGAATTCAATATGATTAAGGAGGGTAGTAACGAAAGCAAAGAGTAAAAAAGGCAAAGAGAGGACGACGACTAACCCCACGGTAGCGAGGGCGAAAATTTGTCTAGTGCTACTCCAAAGAGCTAGAGTGGAAGCCAGAGTAAGAAAAATAACGATTAACCAGACGATTATTTGTCCGTAAATATCTCCGAAGGTGAGGGTGCAAACCATGCGATAGTTACGAAAATCCTTATCCATAACAGTAAACCCGTAGATAGTCAGTTATTGTTTTAGGGTAAGTCTAGAATCGTCAGCTTGGTCAATATTTAAAGGTTTTTATAAACACTTGTTGATAAATCTTTACAATTCCGCGCCGAGCGGGTAGCCAAATCTAGAGATAAGTAGGGAGGCACAATTATTTGTAGGATGGGTTAGCGGTAGCGTAACCCATCGGGGCGTTGGGTTTCATGCTTCAACCCAACCTACGTTCATCTTATATTTAATTCCACCCACCTACTTAAGAGCGGTATTGTTTGGTTGCTCTCCTCAGAATTGATAAGAATTGCTAAGAATTACCAAAAAACTGGCCATAATTTTGGCGAACGCTCTTTACAATTAAATTATAAAGGCAAGGAGGAGCAAGCCTAATGAAAACTTTTGTTGAGCGTTATTGGTCTTGGTTTAATTGGACAACCCTAGCCATGGTTGTTCTCGGTTTCTGGTTAAGTGCCAGTTTCGTCATCGATTTAATCATTCTCCCCAGCTTATCCGTAGCTGGCATGATGACACAAAATGGCTTTGCCAGTGCTGGTTACTTGCTATTTGGCATTTTTAACCATCTGGAATTAGTTTGTGCGGCGATTGTGCTGTGTAGCTTTGTTGTCTTCCACCGCTATCATACCTTAATCCATCTCCCCGAACATCGATCGCTCCTATTCGCTGGTGTTCTCTTAGTAATCACCCTAATTTACACCTATTTTCTCACTCCCAATCTGAGCGCTATGGGTTTACTGGCTCCCGTTACCGCGTCGGGAATGTCGGGAGAAATGATGTCTTTGCAGATTGGTTACTGGTGTCTAGAAGTGGTTAAAGGTTTAATCGCTTTCACCCTGTTGCGCTGGTGTTGGCGAGATGCCTTTAAGTTAGCTTAGTTGTTGATTACAAGCGGGGTTCAACCCGCTTTTTTTAGTTCTAGCAATATAATCCGCCTATTGGATTCATGGACGGAGAGGCACCACAACCATCGAAGCCAAGAATACAAGTCATAAATATTTTACACTTCATTTAGGTGCCCTAGGGGATTCCATGATTGATAACGGACAACTTTAATAACTTGCTATCTAAAAATAAATCAGTTACAATCTTTACAAATTAACTTCGTCTGTGAGGAAAGCTGGAAGTGTTGTTAAAAAAAGCCAAAAGAAACAGCCAGATGAGACACATATTTTCCGGAGGAATTTTCATTGCCTCCTGTGTGGGTACAGCCATACTTGGCGATGGGGTGAAGGCCCTTCCTTCCCCCTTAGACATTGACGCTGCTTCTATTCGGGTATCCCAGGAAAAAATTATCATTCATTCCCCCGTGGAATTAGAGAGGACAGAAAGAGTTCTGACCACCAATTCCTTCTCGACAACAGAGGGATTAGCCGATAGTAATCTGCCCTCATCCTTAGAAAATAAACCAGAGAAATCTTCCCGCGATACTTTAGCAACAGAAAAGACCAGGACAATTTCAACCCTAGAAGAATGGAAGGCGAATCTAGGGACAACGCAAGCGAGTCAGCTTTTACCGGCAGGGGATAATAACTCTCCAGAAGTCGGAAAATGGCAAGCACAAGCATCCACCCCCGTTGATACCAATGTTTCCCCCGAATTGCAGCGTTTACGTCAAGAGTTTCTGATTGAGAAACCGCAATTAACGCTACAAACCCTTTCTGCGAAACTGGCGGAATTTGTGGTTACTCCTAGTGGCAGTATCTCTACTCCCAGCGCTTTTGGAGCGACTTTTGGGCAGATTTTCGGTGGTTTCGGTTTCCAGTCGAGAACCCGTTTTACCAATCAAGCAGATGGTGGGTTAGCCCTAGGGGGTGGTTTGGGAGACCCCCAGAAAATTGTCGGTTTAGATGTAACTCTGGCGATTTTGAGCCTTTTTGGTGATAATGCCGGACGGGGCAGTTTTAGCTTTAAAATTCACCGTTCTCTGCCAGAAGGTTTTGCTGTGGCCCTAGGATTTGAAAACGCTATTAACTGGGGTGGGACAGATGGCAGTAGCAGTATCTACGGGGTGGTGAGTAAATTTTTTCAGTTAACAGAAACAACGAAAGAACCCTTTAGCCAATTGACGCTCTCTTTGGGTGTTGGTGGTGGTCGTTTTCGCTCGGAAGGAGCCATCGAAGATGGGGTAAATTCCCTGGGTGTCTTTGCTAGTGCGGGTTTACGAATTGTTGAACCAGTCTCGGCCATTGTCGAATGGTCGGGTCAAGACTTAAACGCAGGTATTTCCCTGATTCCTTTCCCGAAAATCCCCTTGACGGTTAACCTTGCCGGCGCTGATTTAACAGGCAATGCCGGGGATGGCGCTCGCTTCGTCATGAGTATCGGCTACAATTACTTTTTCCCCCGTTAGTCGTTTTTTACATTGTCTAATTTAGTTTTTTTGAATGAGGATAAAGACCATGTTGATGAAATGGTTGACTAATTGGCAAGTTTCCCTAGTGGCGGCGGTTTTGCTGACCAATGCCCTAGTCTCTCCCGTTATGGCGCAAACCGGCAACCAATCCGATATCACCGGACCAATTCTTTCCACCAGTGATTTTGCCGGTCAAACTATCCCCACCACCACCGTCACGGGATTGGGATTTCAGGGGGGAGAACCGGCTCAAATCTCTGTTAATCAGGCGGCTGCTTCTGTGAATACTCAGTTAGCTGATAATAATTTAACCTCCCCCACGGGTACCCCGATTCCCGCAGCCGTTCAGCAATCGCTACTGAGCATCTTAACCGGGGATGCACAGGCGGGTAATAATATCAATGCTGTCATTGCCGCTCTTTACTCAGCCCCCGGCGCACCGCCTTTAAATGTCATTCAAGACTTATTGGACAGCTTAGAGAGACTGACCAGGGATGAGAAGGTAGTTCCAGCTAAATTGCTGGCGGCGGTGCAGGCCTATAATGCGATGATTTTAGCCAGTAACGAAGAGTTTCTCCGCAATCCTCCCGCAGAACTGCGAGCAATTCAAGCATTCTTAGCTAAATTGGTGCAACCCACTATTAGCTAACCCGCATTTTCCCTGCTCACTTCACCATAGTCTCCTTGGATTAGAGGGCTGTGGTGAAGGCTCCACGGTGGGCGCGGTGGTTGGCGGTGAGGGAGTTAGAGAAGGGGTATTTCTTCCCCCTAAGGATTCTTGGAGCTTGTCGCGCAGTTTTTTGGCAATATCGGAGTCAGGATTAATTTTGAGAGCTTGTTCGTAGGCGTCCAGCGCCTCTTGGGGGCGTTTCCAGTAGGTCAAGACCAGACCTTTCCCGTACCAAGCTTGATAGAGTTGAGCATCGAGTTGCAAGGCTTTTTCATAGGCGGCATAGGCGAGGGCTAATTGTCCTAACCGCCACATTTTATTGCCTTGATTAAGCCAGTTTAGGGGATTAGTATCGTTCTTATGGGGAACTTCAAAAGCCTTGTATAATTCATCACCAATTTCCTGGAAAGATAAGGCATTGGGGGGCGAACTTTCGACATTTATCTGCCCTTGAATGCCAGACTGGGGTGCTAATTTCAAAAAAGTAGTGATGGGAATAGCGAGACTAAAGCCAATTGGCACGGGAACCTTTGCGATTTTTTCGGCTTCATTTTGTCCGTGAACCGCGATGACTCGTCCATTGATATCCAACACTGGACCGCCACTCATGCCCCCATAGGTGACACTGGTATAAACTATCTCATACCCCAACTCCGGAGGAAATATTTTCAGCAAGGGTGTAATGTATTTGGGTAGCACTTTCCCCACATTGAACAATCGTTTCCGCTTGCCGATAAATTTCGGATCCGGCCATCCAGAAGCAAAAATAAATTGTTCGTCAGCTACTTGATAGTTACCCAAGGTCGCTAATTGATAATTTTGGTCGCTCTGAAACTGCACGAGGGCTAGATCTACTCCGGGTAATTTTTTGATGCTATTGTAATCGAGCGGATATTGCTTACCATCCCAAGTAATAATTTTAAGTTGATCGTAATAGAACTTGCAGGCATCTCTAGCATCTTTACAGATTACATGACTAGCAGTAAGAACAGTATAAATCCTTCCTTCTTTGGCAATAATTGATCCAGAGCCATTAGCAGCAATTTTCCCATTCGCCCCCTCTTCTTCTGAGGGGATTAAAACGGTAATCTTTTCAGCAATTTTTTCTATCTGCTCAGTTGTTAATGCCTTAGCAATCTGAGGAGAAACCACAAACACCGCTATACTAACTAGGGCGGCGGAAATTTTCAAGAAATTGTTGCTCATCTGGTTTAAAAATACAGTTGAGTGGAATTTACCAGAGTGGTCTGGGAGCGGGATTCTTTTCTCTTGGGGTTGACGAGGATGGAGAAGGAAAATCTTCCGAGAAAGTGGTTTCTCTATGGGTGGGAAGCGATGGAGGGGAAACCGAGGGCTGTTGCGGACTGGAAGCAGATGAAGAAGATGACCCCGATTGTAAAAAAGTCCCGATAGGAATCGCCCAACTTAATCGACTCATTTGTTCCCACAGTGCTGGTGAAGTCACCGTTCCATCAGCAAAAACGTAGGATTTACCCCAGAGAGGATAAGCATGAATCCCGTTAATACCAATAACTTTACCTTGCCGATTCAGCAGCGGTCCGCCACTCATGCCATTTTTAATCTTATTGGTGTAGCCGATTTGGTAGCCTCCCGAAAAGGATTTATCACTCAAAAGCGACACTTTACCCAGGGTGAAGGTAAATCCTTGTTCTGTCGGGCGATCGCCATCGTAGGGAAAGCCGGCGGCGAAAACTTCATCTCCAATAGTGAGATCATCAACATTAGCCAAATCAGCAATAGAATAAACTTGGCTACTGCGAAAAGAAACTAAGCCTAAATCATAATTATTCAAGCGAACTGTTCTGACCAACTCACCCCGATGTATCTTGCCGTCAGGGGTTTGTATTTGCCAACCCCGATAGCGATACCGCCCTAAAACATGGTCATTCGTGAGGACTTTGTAGGAAGAACCCTGCTTTTCAACTAAAATGCCCGAACCCCAGCCTTGCCCTGATAACACCTTAACGG
This sequence comes from Microcystis sp. LE19-84.1B, assembly GCF_027531875.1. NCBI lineage: Bacteria > Bacillati > Cyanobacteriota > Cyanophyceae > Chroococcales > Microcystaceae > Microcystis > Microcystis sp. LE19-84.1B. The sequence continues at coordinate 6,780 of NZ_JAPZSR010000361.1, forward strand.
TAACTGCTCTGGCTAACTGACGCAGCTGTTGTTCTGAAAGTTGTTGAGAGCTATGGGCATTGGCCTGGTTAGGTTCCAGAGCGGGAGCATAGCTTGGGACAGCAAGCAAAGGTGTGGACAGTCCCAATAATAAACCGCCCGCACCAGCCAAAATTCTTTTTATAGGCCGACTCACTTGATCACTACGCTCCTATCTATAGAACTAGAAAAGTTTACCAAACAGGGGGCGTTGGGTTTCATTCTTCAACCCAACCTACCTTATCTATAGAACTAGAAAAGTTTACCAAACAGAACCGCCTGATGGTTTTTGGGGGGGTTGTTCGGGAGAAGTCTCTGGCAGTGGAGAGGGGGACGAACCGGTAGCCAGATTTGTTTCCACGGGAGCATTTTCTAGGAATTTGTTGAAATAGACAATGACAGAATCCGATGAGCTTTCAAACAAAGGCTCGGTTCTGGAGCCCTCCCGGAGGTCGAATAGCTGTTGGATTTTCTCGGTTGCGTCTTCCCCTTTCTTGAGGGTAAATAATAGGTTACTGCTATTTGCCGGTTCTCGTCCATGACTAGGGGAATAGATGACCGGCAGACCATTGAGATAGCCAGTGGTAATAATATCAATTCCTCTAGGTCGAGCGTCAAGGGTATTGAATCGTTTAGTTACTTCTAGACACCGTTGCTGGGGAGTGTAACCGGAACCGCTAGAATAACCAGAAACCCAACGAATCACAGCTTTGCGTTCATTAGAGCCGACTTTGACATAGGTTGTGGGAACTCCCACATGGCGGCCTGTCACTGGTAAAAGACACTCGAATCTGGCTTGAGCTTGGCTCGGTGATTGTAAGGTCAAGGCAGCTCCTAAACCAATCAGAGCAATGGTCAGAGTTTTTGTCAAAGTTTGTAATGTCATTGTCCTTATTCTAATCCTGCAAAGGGACTCTACTATACACTTCAAAGGTAGCTGTTATTTTTCCGCAAAACAAACAAAAGCAAGGCCTTTGCAACAATTCTTATTTTTTGGGATTAGCTTTTCTTCAAACTCCTTTAAGAGAGCAATCAGATGAGTTCGTTTACCCCAAAGCAGACCAAACTTCTAACTTACTGACCACACGACGAATCACCTCATCGGTAAACTCACTCATGGTCATTTGGCCCCCTAAATCGGGGGTTTTTTTGCCCTCGTGAATAGTTTCAAAGACACTTTCATAAATTGCCCTGGAAGCTTTATGCGCTTCGTTAGTTTCGATATAACCTAACAAAGCTGCCGAGGCTAAAATCATCGCCATGGGATTAGCGATATTTTTGCCCTCTAAAGCGGGGGCTGTGCCGTGGGGAGCTTCTGCCATAATAGTTTTAACTGCTAAGGTTTCCTCATCAAATCCCAAAACTAAACTTTCGGCCCCAGCAATACTGCCATAGAGTTGCAAGACAAAATCAGATAATAAATCCCCATCGCGATTAAGTGCTGGAATCACCAAAGCTTCGCCGTCGGTTTGTAAAAGTAGGGCAAAAGTTGCATCAATTAACAGGGGTTGATAACGCACTTCTGGATGTCTTTGGGCCGCCGCGTCTAATTCCTCTTTAAACATCCCCTCGTAGGTGGCACTAACGGTGAATTTTGGGCCGCCAAATACCCGCGCCCCGGTTTTTTTGGCCTGTTGAAAGGTGAACTCGGCCACAGCGCGACTGGTAGCCCTAGAAATGCGCGAGGTGCGATAGGCAATTTCATCGCCGGTGGCAGTGGTTTCTCGCCATTCTTTGGCCCCGTAGGCATCGTCAACGGCCATGCGGACAATGGCAATGGGAGAATAAACGCCCCCAATCGGACGAATACCGGGGATACGGCGACCGATGCGGAGAATTACCTGAGAATTCATTGCTTCTCTTAAGATAGCGTTGGGACTGCCCACATCTCCTTTAATTTCTGGGGTGATAGTAGCAGCTTTCAGGGCTAATCCGGTTTTGAGAGTTGCTTCGGCGGCCTCATGAACCACTTGATTGTTACTCTGGCGACGCTGGGCTAAACTAAGATCAAAATCGGCAAAGTTAAGCGGTTGACGAATTATCGAGGGTTGCAATACTCTCAGGGCTTCTAGTAATAGTTCTTCTCCAGTTTGGTCGCCGTGCATGACCACAATGGTGGGGATATTTTCCGTCATAATTTTTGAGTTTTAATAAAAATTTTCAACTATATGTTAATCCTTAATTGGCTGGTTAATCGGCTAAAAAAGATACTTTTTACCTTAATTAATTCTGTAGTTTTATCAATCTTGCAGAAAAAAAGTATATAATTAATATTACGCCCGATCGCTAATTTAATTAGCAATCGGGCGCTGGTGAGAATTAATTGAACCAAGATTTAGAAAGCTTGTTCAACTTCGGCGATTTCGGGAATCACTTCCCGGAGACGGCGTTCGATACCCATTTTTAGGGTCATGGTGGAACTGGGACAGGAACCGCAAGCGCCTTGAAGACGCAGTTTGACGACTGGCCCATCGATTTCGACTAATTCCACGTTACCACCATCCGCCATCAGGTAGGGGCGCATTTCATCTAAGACTTGTTCGACGTTATTGGGAGTCAGTGTTAAAGACATAATCAGCTTCTGGTCAGAGATTTATTAGAGTGTAGTTGCTTCAATCCTAACGCTTTTTGGGCGGGAATAACCCTTAAGATTGTAAAAGCTGTAGATTGATAAAAGTAAATTCTGTGGTGGATTTTTCGCCCCCGGCATCGATTGCGTTAATTACTTGACAGGAGGGTAAATAATAATTACCGATTTTTTCGTAGGTTTCCTTAAAGTCACGTTTTCCCTTTAATTCATCGGTTTTAGCATTGCGGAAAATGGCATTATAGCGAATAGAAATATAACCTTCTCCCGTATCGAGACTTTCCTCGGTATTAATAGTAAAAGCCATCGGTCCCATGACTCGACTGACTTGACAGATTTCCTGGCCGCGGACTTTATAATTAGACCCCATCGCATCGCCGGTGACAAGAATTTCTACCGCACCGGTGGGATCATCTTGCCCGAAATTAAACTGGTTTTTGCCGTGGGAAGCATCAAAATTGCCTCTTTTGCGGTGAGTAACGATGTCGCGCATTTGATTATAGATACTTTCTTGCACTTTCTCGTCATCAATGCCCGTTACTTCCACACTATAATCGGCATTAACTTGAATTTTGCCCGTATGGACTTCCTCTCCTTGGGTGAGGATAATATCAGCAGTGTAACCGGGGAATCCTTCATCCCAAGTGTAACGGTTTTCGTAGGCGGAGCGGAAAATATCTCGGGCGTTCGTCGTGGCTACAGTCATAATCGCTTTACTTGTGTTGATAACTCTATTTATATCATTGTCGCTGATTTTTTCGCCTCTGGCCGAGATTTCTAGGAAACTAGATGAATTTGACAACTTAACTACCTATGACTTATAGAAAAAGTTAGCTAGTTGCCGGGGGCGTATCGCGATAGTATTTGATGATCAAAAATCGGGCTAAAATAGAAAAAACTCACCCTCAGCGACCACGGCGATGGCAGAAGAAACGGCGAAAATCAAGCTTTATCGGAAAACCTATCAACTTCCCCAACTAAATCGCCCCGATTTATTGGTTTTGCAGGATCAGATTCAAGAAAGACAGCAACTGATTAAAACTGGAAAACGGGTTCGCCATACATGGTTAGGATTGAGGAAAAAAGAAGAACCCCTCAATTTCGAGGAAACTTTTCAAGAATTAGAAAGATTAGTCGGGGATTATAACCAGTTAATCAGATTTCTCACCGACCATAAGGATGAATACCGGCGGTTTTTCCAGTCACTGACCGAGGAAATCAAGGAGGCAGTGGCGGTTAAATGCCAGAAATTGGCAGAAACAGAGCGAAAACGCCAATCTTTGGAGAATAGCATCGGCTCGGCCGACCTGCGAGATACCCTGAGACTACAGAAACAGCAGATTTTCCGCACCGTGATTCTTGTTGGTCGCGCCAGCTTGCTTATGCTCAAGAAAATCGACCTAATCAGCGAAAGTATCCAGAAATTAGCTGAAGATCAGGATACACAAAAACAGGTTTTCTCGAAAATGATCGGCGAGTTGAACGGGTACAAACAAGTGTATCAGTTGCAGCTGGAGTTAGATAATCTGGAACAAGAAGCGATCGAAATGGCCAAAGTAGCCATTAATCTAGAACAATACCTAAAACCAATTATCGGGCAGTTTCAAGGCTTAATCGATCAAGTAGTGACCATTGACGGGGAACTTTCCCGCAGTGTCAGCGAAGTGGAATCCCTCGTCCAGAACATTCTTAGTTCCGAATCGGCCGTATCTTTCCGCAAAAACGAGAATCTATCGGCTAGTTTGCTCAATTTCCTCGTTACCAGCGAAGAAAAGCGCGGCCGTTTAGCGATCGCATTAGAGCGAGCCGAGCAGGAAGGATGGCAATGGACGGAAGTGGAAATCCCCGACGAGGAAATCGAACTGGAAACCGCCATTCAACGCATCAACAATCATGTAATCGAGAGAGTCGGGAATTTTACCACCTCCGTCGTCGGTGACTCTCCTATTCCTCCCCTTCCTAAACTGGGGACACCCCCAAGCAATAAAACTCCATTTACCGAAAAACTACCCAATGGGATAACACTGGAGATGGTGAGCTTACCAGCAGGTGAATTTCTCATGGGATCTCCTGACAGTGATCCCGATGCTCGAAGTTATGAAAAGCCTCCACACCAAGTTAACGTCAACAGTTTTGCGATTGGTAAATATCCAGTGACTCAGGCACAGTATGAAGCCGTAATGGGAACAAATCCCTCTCATTTTAAAAACAATCCGCAGAATCCGGTAGAAAAGGTTAGTTGGAATGATGCTCAAGCCTTTTGTCAGAAATTGAGTCAAATAACAGGGAAAACCTATCGCCTCCCCACAGAAGCGGAATGGGAATATGCCTGTCGTGCGGGTACAACTACTCGCTATTATTTCGGTGATGATGCTAATCAGTTAGGAGATTACGCTTGGTATGAAGGAAATTCTCAGGATAAAACTCATCCTGTGGGCCAGAAAAAGCCCAATGCTTGGGGACTCCATGACATGAGTGGCAATGTTTGCGAATGGTGCGAGGACAATTGGCACGATAACTATATCGGAGCGCCAAAGGATGGATCTGCGTGGACTATCAATAATGATAATCGTTCTTTATTGCGGGGCGGTTCTTGGTACCTCAATCCAGATAGCTGCCGTTCCGCTTACCGCTACTTCGACTACCGCCGCGACAGCCACGACAGCGACTACGGTTTTCGGGTGGTGTGCGGTGCTGGGAGGACTCTGTAACCCTTTTACCCTTTTTACCCTTTTTACCCTTGTTTCAAGGCTCTGCCTTGAAACACAATATATAAGGCTCTGCCTTAAAGCAATATTCAGGTAGAACCTGAAGAGAGCGTTCCCAGGTAGAACCAGGGAACGAGATAGCCGCGGTTTTCGGGTGGTGTGCGGTGCTGGGAGGACTCTGTAACCCTTATTTTCTTTTTACCCTTTTTACCCTTGTTTCAAGGCTCTGCCTTGAAACACAATATATAAGGCTCTGCCTTAAAGCAATATCCAGGTAGAACCTGAAGAGAGCGTTCCCAGGTAGAACCAGGGAACGAGACAACTAACGAGACAACTATGACTTGGATGCAATCTTTGCAGATCTACGCAAGAAGCAAGCGGAAAGTGGCAGAGAAGTTGTCACCTTGTCGCGAAAACCCGGTCTAGCAAAACGTTGGAGCGGAGGAGCGAAAGATATGGGCGATGATACAATAGATAGCAGTGGCCGCTCAAGTTAGAATGGGATGAGGAAGTAAGAGCTTTTTCGGCAAATTGTCCCCAATTAAGAGAAGACTTGAAAGATTTTCAGGTTTGCTGATTTTTACTTGATAGCTACCAGCAAAAGATAGCTCCCAACAATTGTATCAATTTATCAAAGTTTGGAGAATAATTTACCGTTGACGGATTTAGTATAATCTAATTAATAGACCACCTCAACAGGATAAAATGGGTTTAGTTTCAGCCAAAATACAACTTAGTAACCCCGTTGATCGTTCCCTATCGCCTCTAGAAACCGCAGCTTTGGCTGATACGGGAGCCTTGCATCTCTGCATTCCTGCACATATTCAAATTCAGTTAAAATTAACTGAAATCGATCGCAAAGAGGTAATTTTAGCTGATGGTTCCCGTCAACTGGTTCCCTACGTTGGACCGATCGAAATTCGTTTCAAAAACCGCGTCGGTTTCGTCGGTGCTTTGGTGATGGGGGATCAAGTATTGCTTGGTGCTATCCCAATGGAAGATTTAGACTTAATCGTTATTCCCGCAACTAGGACTATTGATATTAACCCCAATAGTCCTAATGTAGCTACCTCGATCGCTAAATAGATAGGCCCCAGAAATTATATTAATTTATCAAAGTTGGGAGAATAATTTACTGTTGATTGATAGCGATCGAGATTGGGAAACCATTATTAAAATGCGATCGCTTTGAACTTTTCCTATTCCCTTTGAGTTGCTTGTCTAACCTGTTCGATATCTAATTCTAAAGCTTGTGCTATCTGTTCAAAGTTTAATCCTAATGCCAATAAACGAGGAATAGAGGCTAATTTTGCCGCTAATTCGCCTTCCTCTCTACCTTCCTCTAAAGCTTCCTGATACACTTTAGTTTGTCTTAAATCGCTTAAACTAAACATCGCTTCTATCTCCTTTCTACTGACTTGGGGTAACTTATAAACCAAAATTGTCTCTATTAATTCTAAAAGTTCTTGCTGTTGTTTGACCTTAGGTAATTCTTCTCTAATCCGTGGAATTAATTGTTTTCCCTGCCATCAAATCATTACAGATATGCCAATAATCCCAGATGATAGAGAATAGATATTTCCGAAAATTAAATATGCGTAACCTGAAACCCTTGGTAGGGACAATTCATGAATTGTCCCTACGTTTTCGGAGTACAATTTATGAATTGTCCCTACGTTTTCGGAGATGTCTAATGATGACACAGCTAGTCTCCTGCTATAGTACAAAAGTCGTTTAGCATGATACGCTATCTAACCTTAGTGCGATCGCTTTGAACTTTTCCTATTCCCTTTGAGTTGTTTGTCTAACCTGTTCGATCTCTAATTCTAAAGCTTGTGCTATCTGTTCAAAGTTTAATCCTAATGCCAATAAACGAGGAATAGAGGCTAATTTTGCCGCTAATTCGCCTTCTTGTCGGCCTTCTTGTCGGCCTTCTTGTCGGCCTTCCTCTCTACCTTCCTCTCTACCTTCCTCTCTACCTTCCTCTCTACCTTCCTCTAAAGCTTCCTGATACACTTTAGTTTGTCTTAAATCGCTTAAACTAAACATCGCTTCTATCTCCTTTCTACTGACTTGGGGTAACTTATAAACCAAGATTGTCTCTATCAATTCTAA
>NZ_JAPZSR010000316.1:0-8847 GCF_027531875.1 Microcystis sp. LE19-84.1B
CAGTTACTCTAGGAGTCAGGAGGCCGGAGTTGAGAGTTGGGGTTTTAGGGTTTTGGGGTTTTAGGGTTTTGGGGTTTTAGTTGAAATTTCCCCATTTCCCCATTTCCCCATTTCCCCATTTCCCCATTTCCCCATTTCCCCATTTCCCCATTTCCCCATTTCCCCATTCCCCCATTTCCCCATTTCCCCATTTCCCCATTTCCCCATTCCCCCATTTCCCCATTTCCCCATTTCCCCATTTCCCCATTTCCCCATTTCCCCATTTCCCCATTTCCCCATTTCCCCATTTCCCCATTTCCCCATTTCCCCATTTCCCCTATCCACTCTCTGTTCCCCGTTACGCAGTTCCAGCGTTCCCTAAAATGGTACGATCGATCCGCGCAGGGGGGCAAGACTTTGTAAAGCGTTTTCAGCCTTATCACGACTGCTAAACGCGCCTATTTGCCAGACGGAACGACCTTTGTAGGAAGTGGGGAAAGCGTCGGGATAGATAGAACGAACTTTGCTGCGATCGCTCTCGGTTTTAGCTTCAATTACTACTTTAAAACCTTTGCGGCCACTATTGCTCATATTACCACTACTGGGATTAGCAGCTGGTCGATTAAAAGTAATCACATCCGATAAACTTCTCTGATTGCCTAGGTTGCGCGGCGGTGGTGGTACAATTGCATTATTATTCTGGGAATTGGGAGGAGTTAGGGGGGGTAAATTAGGGGTAACGGTCGGCTGTGGGGTAAAATTTGACTCTGGTACTCGATTAGTGACCCCTGGCTGAGGATTGCTCTCTACTGCTGTTTCTGCAGCGGTAAAGGTATATTCTCGCACTTCGGGATTAGCGGAAGGATTAACCGGTGTTTCTGCTTTGACGGATTCTCTGGGGGGGGGTGTGGGGGGGATAGACGATTGGGTACCCGCGAGTAATTCCGGGGGAGGATTGAAACTGGGACTATCGGCAGTTAGATAGATATGACTGAGATTTTGACCGGCTAGACTGCGTTTAGTAAAGCGCCAGCCATCGATGAGGTAAATTTGCATTAAACCGGTCCCTAAACCTTTTGTCCGTCCAATAATTACCTCCGATTGTCTGGGATTGCGGGGGGTTCCCACGAGGACTAATTCCCCGTTGCGTTGTACGATACGCAGCAGGTATTCTAAACCGTAATCTTCGCCCTGAATGCGAAGGGAATAACCGTTACTGTCGGTAGCCCGTTCACAACTGCCGGTAAAATCGAAATCGAGCAGCAGAGGCTGAACAATGGTCGGTTCTGTGCCATTTACCGCCCAACATTGGCGTTTACCGGGGATTTGTTGCAAAATCAGTAAATCGTATTTACCGTTACCGTAGGGTCGGGCAATAGCGATAAAATCCTCTTGATTAACTTCTCTTTGTTCAAAGAGAGTTGCTTGACTCGGTGTAGTCAGGAGACAACCCCCCAGAAGTGAAAACAGTAGGGTAAATTTTAGGGATGATTTTAGATTCATAAATAAGGAGCCTTGTTATGGAGATCGTACTTGCATTTATTTTATCGATCTAGACGCAAGCCAGAGAATTTTGTTTTCAAAGGAAGAGACTCGACCTAATCCACAGTAGGATAGAGATTGCTAAAAATTGACTCTTGAGTAGAGTGGCAACAAGATGGCGAAAGCGGCGATTATTGGATTGGGAAGATCGGGAATAGCAGCGGCAAGATGCTTAAAACGGGATGGTTGGCAGGTGACATTAAGCGATCGCTCCGATTCTCCCGGTTTACAAGCACTGCAAACCAATCTGGAAAGGGAAGGAATTATTGTCAATCTTGGTCAAAATCTCAGTCTAGAGGCTTCAGACTTACCTAATCTTATCGTGGTTAGCCCCGGGGTGCCTTGGGATGCCCCAATTTTAATTACTGCCAGAGAAAAAGGCATCGAGACGATCGGAGAATTAGAATTAGCTTGGCGTTATCTGCAATCTTCTCCTTGGTTGGGGATTACGGGAACTAACGGCAAAACCACCACCACCGCCCTCTGTGCCGCTATTTTTCAAAAAGCGGGGTTAAATGCCCCTTCCTGCGGTAATATCGGCTATGCTGCCTGTGAATTGGCTTTAAAAGCCGATAAATACGATTGGATTATTGCGGAGATTAGTAGTTATCAGATCGAGTCCAGTCGGGATTTATCGCCGAAAATCGGCATCTGGACAACTTTTACCCCCGATCACCTCAGTCGTCATCAAACCCTGGAAAATTATTATCAGATTAAAGCCTCTTTACTGCAAAGAAGCGATCGCCAAATCCTCAACGGTGATGATCCCTATCTGCGTCAAATCGGTGTTAGTCAATGGCAACAAGCTTACTGGACTTCTGTGAAAGGCAAAGATGCGCTTTTGGGCGATCCTAGTCGTGGTGTTTATCTGCAAGATAACTGGATCGTGGCTTTTGGGGAATTAATTGCCCCGGTTAATCTCCTGAAAATGGTGGGCAGTCACAATCAGCAGAATTTGCTTATGGCTGTGGCCGCCGCTAGATTGGCAGCCATCGAGAAAAAAGCCATTACTGAAGCGATCGCCACTTTCCCTGGGGTTGCCCATCGCTTAGAGTATATTTGTACTTATAAAGGAATAGACTTTATCAATGATAGTAAAGCAACTAACTACGATGCCGCCGCAGTGGGCTTAAAATCCGTCCCTAGTCCAGCGATTTTAATTGCGGGGGGAGAAGCGAAAGCAGGGGATGATCGGGCTTGGATCGCTGAAATTAAGGCAAAAGTCGCCACTGTGCTGCTGATTGGTGACGCTGCCGCCGATTTTGCCCGTCGTTTACAGTCAGCAGGTTATCAAGATTATGAATGTGTAGAAACGATGGACAGGGCAGTTCAACGCGCGGCTGAACTAGGAACAGCAAAAGAGGCTAAAGTGGTGTTATTATCCCCCGCTTGCGCTAGTTTTGACCAATACCAAAGTTTTGAACATCGCGGCGATCACTTTCGGCAATTGTCCTTACAGTTATAGGGAGATGGGGAAGTGGGGGAATGGGGAAGTGGGGGAATGGGGAAGTGGGGGAATGGGGAAGTGGGGAATTTCAACTAAAACCCTAACACCCTAAAACCATGGTGCCGACGACTAAGACGTAATTTTTGTTGCCAAAGATACTCTTTTTTGGCTAAGTTGGGTAAGATCAGGAGAAGTTAACCAAAAAATTAAGAGAAAAAAACGTGCTGGGATCGTCCTTCCATCTTGATCATCTTTTTAAAAAGCCCCTAATTGCCTGTCTTTTGTCCTGTGTGGGTGTCTTGCTGCCGATCCCAGTTTTAGCGACACCGGTGGCAGTGTTAAAAAGTCAAGAAAATGCCAATCAATGGACAGCTATCACCGAACGTTTGCAAAATGTCGGGGTTAATTACTGTATTCTCCAGAGTAATCAGTGGCAAAGCGACGCGGATTTAAATAAAATTAAGGTTCTAATCATCCCCAACGTTGAGACTATTTCCGGTTTACAAGCTGGTGTCTTGAGTCGTTGGCTTAATCGCGGTGGTAAAATTATTGTCACCGGTCCGGCGGGAAATCTTTCGGAACCTGCTGTGCGGAATCAACTGCGATCGCTATTTGGGGCTTACTGGGCCTATCCCCACTCCCAAGCTTACACCCTGCGGCCGACTAATTTAGGTGAACTGAAAAACCAAAAACCTTTAGCCAGCAGTCTCCTCGGTGGCGTGGTTATCCCCACGGGAGTTAATAGCCAAACCGTCGCCGTTTGGGGGGCGCGCAATAATCCCCCCGCCGTTGTCCTCAATAATAACTCGATCTTTCTCGGTTGGCGCTGGGGCAGCGATGCCGTCGCTAATCTCGCCCTCGATAGTGCTTGGCTAGAAACCGCTCTGCAACGCTACGGCATTAATCGCAGTTCTTCTCCTAGCACAATTGCGCCCTATTGTCAAGGGCAATCAACAATAGTTAATAATATTAATAATACCCCAACAGCGATCTCGCGTAGCGATCGCTTTGCAATCGCACCCCGTCGCCCTCTACCCCAGATTGCAGAAAATCCCCCCAGTGAAACAGCGAGATTAAGTCCGAATACCGAGGCAATTCCCCCCAGAGCGAGCCTAACTTCTCAACAAATTAGCCAGATGACGGCGGAATTGCAGGGATTAATCGGGCGTTATGGGGCGACTCTCTTAGCTTTAGAAGCCAGTAATAATAACACTTTAACTACTGATAAATCCTTAGCACAAGCATTTCATAATCGTGGGAAAAATTCCAGCGCATCAGATACAGCTAGACGATTCCGTTTAGTCCTAGAAAATGCCCAAGGAACCTTAAATAATTTTCAGAATTTAATCGCCCAGGGTTCCTATACGCAAGCGCGGGAATTTTGGTTACAAGCGCGGCGAAGTCTTTGGGATAATTATCCCACTAATCGACAATTTGCCCAACCAGAAATACGGGCAATGTGGTTAGATCGAGGCACGATCGTACAAGCTAAAAACGAGGAGGATTTAGCTAAAGTATTCGATCGCATGGCGGCAGCGGGTATTAATGTGGTCTTTTTCGAGACAGTTAATGCTAGTTATACTATTTATCCCAGTCAAGTTGCCCCCGAACAAAACCCTTTAACTAGAGGTTGGGATCCCCTCAAAGTTGCCGTTAAATTAGCCCATGAACGCAATATGGAAATCCACGCCTGGGTGTGGGTTTTTGCGGCGGCTAATCAAGCTCATAATAAAGTATTAGAGCAACCATTAGATTATCTCGGTCCAGTTTTATCCCGTAATCCCGATTGGGGGGCAACTAATAAAAGTGGTGGTTCTTTTGATTACAGTCAAGGCACGAAAAAAGCCTTTTTTGATCCTGCTAATCCCGACCTACAGAACTATCTTTTATCTCTTTACGAGGAGATTGTCAAAAATTACGATGTGGATGGCTTGCAGTTAGATTATATTCGCTATCCCTTCCAGAGTCAAGATTCTAATCAAACCTATGGTTATGGTAAATCCAGCCGTTGGTTATTTAAACAAATGACGGGAGTTGATCCCATTACTTTAAATCCCCGGGGTGCTTTATGGGAACAATGGACTAGCTTTAAAATCCGTCAGGTTGATACTTTTGTTTCGCAGGTTTCTACTCGTTTAAAACAGATTCGCCCCCAATTAAAAATGTCGGCAGCGGTGTTTCCCCTAGAACAAAAAGAACGATTATATCGTATTCAACAAAACTGGGAGGAGTGGGGACAAAATCAATGGATAGACCTGATCTTTTTAATGACTTATGCTCTCGATACAGGGACTTTAGAAGATAAAACTAAGTCTTTATTTGATCGGCAAATAGCAGGAAATGCTCTGATTATACCCGGTATCCGTCTGTTAAAAGTACCCGATCAAGTCATGATAGATCAACTACAATTTATTCGCAATCTTCCCACTTCGGGATTCGCTCTTTTTGCCACAGAAAATCTCAATCCCAACCTGCAAACAATTCTGAATCGCATTCAGGGATCGATAATTACGAAAAAAGCCGAACCTTTACCCCACCGTCAACCCTTCAAAACGGCAGCAGCGCGGTTTAATTTCCTGCGTCAAGAGTGGAGTTTTTTAATAACGAATAATTTATGGGCAATGGAAGAAGGAACCTTAAAAACTTGGGGGCAAGAAGTGGACGAAATGGCTAATTTATTAGAGCAATTAGCTAATAATCCCAGCCCTCGCAATTTGACTTTAACTCAAAATGCCTTAAAGCGATTTAGCTATCAATTTAAATCTGTGATGTCCAGACAAAAGGATTTATCTGCCTATCAAATACAGGTCTGGGAAAATCGCCTCGCAACCCTACAAAGTCTCTTAAGTTATGGTCAAAGGGTTGAGTTTTAATTAGGGTTTACTGAAAAAGTTTGTCGGTGGAGACAGGAGACAGGAGATAAGTAGGTGGGTGGAATTAAATATAAGATGAACGTAGGTTGGGTTGAAGCATGAAACCCAACGCCCGCTCATGTTACGCTACCGCTAACCCATCCTACAAATAATTGAGCCTCCCTACTTAGGAGATTATTTTATTTATTCTCCCCACACCCCACACCCCACACCCCACCTCCTCACACCCTCTTGTCAGAGGCCTGCCCGAATATGTAACAATTTATGGAAGAAACCCCCAAGCAAATTTAACGAGAAAAACATGGCAGCTACAATTAAGAAAGGAGCTTTAGTCCGCGTGGTGACGGGAAACCTAGAAAATAGCCTGGAGGCACTAGCCAGCGATCGCCGTTTACCCAGTTATATGTTCGACTCGACAGCAGAAGTCTTGGACGTAAAAGATGATTATGCTTTGATTAAATTCTACGTTCCTACCCCCAGTGTGTGGCTAAAGCTCGAACAACTGGAACCCGCCTGATGAGGAATTGCCTCATCCATAAACCATGGTTGACTTCTACGATACACCCCTCCCCTGTCAATCGCCCCGAGTCTCGGTTATTGGTGCCGGCAACGTCGGACGCACCCTGGCCCAACGCATCGCCGAAAAAAACCTCGCCGATGTGGTTCTCCTCGATATCGTCAATGGTTTGCCCCAGGGTATTGCCCTAGATTTGATGGAAGCTCAGGGTATAGAACTGCACGACAGCGAGATTATCGGCACTAATAACTACGAAGACACGGCAGGTTCGGATATTGTCGTGATTACGGCTGGATTAGCCAGAAAACCGGGCATGAGTCGCGATGACCTCATGAATGTTAACGCCAAAATTGTCGTCGAGGCCGCCACTAAATGCCTCAAGTATTCTCCGGAAGCCATTTTTATCGTCATCACCAATCCCCTGGATGTGATGACCTATCTAGTCTGGCAAGCGACCGGTTTACCCCCCCAAAGAGTGATGGGAATGGCAGGAGTCCTCGATTCTTCCCGTTTACAAACCTTTATCGCCATGGAATTGAGGGTTAGTACCGCCGACGTTCATGCTATGGTTTTGGGTGGTCACGGTGATTTAATGTTGCCCTTACCCCGTTACTGCACCGTCAGTGGTGTGCCGATTACCGAATTAATGGACGAGATGACGATTAACCGTTTAGTGGAGAGAACTCGCAACGGTGGGGCTGAAATCGTCAAATTACTGCAAACTGGCGGCGCTTATTACGCCCCTGCTTCCTCTGCCTGTACCATGGTCGAGACGATATTGAGAAATCAATCCCGTTTACTGCCGGCGGCAGCCTATCTCAAGGGTGAATACGGTTTACAGGATGTTTATCTGGGGGTTCCCTGTCGCCTAGGATGTCGGGGTGTGGAAAGTATTCTGGAAGTGCGTTTGACCGATGCTGAACGTCTGGATCTACACACTTCCGCTGCCTCAGTTCGTCAAAATGTTCATTTAGCGCTTGACAGTCTCAAGGTTTTGATGTAGTTAATACAACTCATATTTTAAGAGGGTACAGGGCAGAGAACCGTTATACAAGGGAGTGCGACGGGAAGAACGCAGACCGATTTGTTTAGTCAGTTCTTTGTTTCCCGATAAAATATAGGCTGTCCAACCCTTAAACCTCTGTTTTAAGACATCACCGAAGGATTTATATAAGGCCCCTAATTCTTCGGTATTGCCCAATCTTTTGCCGTAAGGGGGATTACAGAGAATAATCCCTCGATCGCTCGTCGGTTCTAAGTCGGTGATGCTTTGCAAGCTAAAATTAATATAGTCCTGCACTTGACAAAAATAGGCATTATCCTCGGCCTGATGCAAAACCTCATAATCGGCATCACTAGCATAAATTGGCGCATTTAGCTGAAATTTTTGTTTTTCTTTAGCTTCCTGAAGCAAAGATTGCCATAAATCCGGTTGATAGTCTGGCCATTTCTGAAATCCGAACTGGGAACGGGATAAACCGGGGGCAATATTTAAAGCTTTTAACGTCGCTTCGATGACAATGGTTCCCGAACCACAGAAAGGGTCCAAAAGCGCCATATCATCCTGCCATGCCGATAATTCTACCAAAGCAGCGGCGAGACTTTCTTTCAGAGGTGCGACTCCCATGGCCCGATGATACCCGCGACGATGCAAACTGTGGCCAGAACTATCTAAACTAAGCACACAGCGATTCTTCTCGATATGAGCGTTAATTTGCAGGTCGGGGTTTTCTGTATCCACAAAGGAACGGGGATTGCCCTGTTGACGCTGTTGGTCGATAATAGCGTTTTTGATGCTTAAAGCGGTGTAATGGGTGTGATTGAGGCGATCGTTCGTTCCCGTACATTGTACCGCTAAAGTTTCCTCACTGCTGAGATAATCGCGCCAATCAATGGCTTGAATGCCATCATATAGTTCCTTCCCATCCCCACAGGGAATTTCGGCAATGGGAACCAAAACCCGAAAAATAATTCTTGACCAAAGATTGACTCGATAGAGTAGGGAGATATCCCCCTGAAAATGGACTCCGGTGAATACTGGTTTCACTTCTTTGGCCCCTAGGAATTCTAATTCCCTAGCGGCAATTTCTTCTAGTCCCCTAGCGGTAGTAGCAAAATAGGATCGAGTCATTTCAGTTATCAGTTATCAGTTATCAGTTATCAGTTATCAGGTTTCAGTGACTAGCGCCGGTCGTTGGTAGCTTGAAATCAGAAAGATTTTAATTTTTATCCCCTTGTAAATTCCCGATCTGATTCGCTCAAGTCAGTTAAAATGGGTGCATCTCATATTCGTGACTTTCTCTCACCTATAGGTGAGCAGCAGCAGTTAAGTAGGTGGGTAGAATTAAATATAACTGGACTTCCCCCATACATAAATACTAAAAAATTAACAAAACCCTTACTGCAGGTCGCTTCTAAGAAAAAATTGAAAAGAGGCTACTGGGTACATTTTTTACTTGAAAATGGCTGTACCGTTGACTGTATCTGGA
>NZ_JAPZSR010000283.1:0-1786 GCF_027531875.1 Microcystis sp. LE19-84.1B
TCCAGATACAGTCAACGGTACAGCCATTTTCAAGTAAAAAATGTACCCAGTAGCCTCTTTTCAATTTTTTCTTAGAAGCGACCTGCAGTAAGGGTTTTGTTAATTTTTTAGTATTTATGTATGGGGGAAGTCCAGTTATATGAATAGATTGATAAAGCTTGTTCTCAAGCCACTAAAAGCCGATCAGTTCTTTGTGTGATCAGTTTAACTTACTGTGGCTGTGCCAAGGGTAGCACCTAAAAGATCAAGAAATTGACGGCGATCGAGAGACATATTCTCAGAGCAGATGTTTCGATGAGCAATTATCCTATCGATCGCTACCTTGGCAGAGAAAATTTTTTATTTTTACCTGTCCGCTATAAGATGTCAAATTTTTTGAGTAATTGCCAGGGAATTTAAAAAAATTTGTTTACTCAAATTAAGAGTTAAATTTGGAAGGTTTCTAGAGCGCGTTTTTCCTCAGGTGGGGATGGAAAAAATCCCATTCCCACACTTTTCAATTTATCGTTTTTGTTTGAATTGAGAACCGATGCCCAAAAGTCCTAAACCCAATAATCCTAAAATTGCCGAAGGTTCGGTAATTTGCGTACTACTGGCAGTCAGGGTGAGCGTATCTTAACAATTGTCAATGGCGTTTGAGATGCGCTCACCCTAGCCTTAAAAGGCTTATTTTCGCTGCTTGTTGGATACTGAACCCATCCCCAGTAAACCCAATGCCAATAACCCCAGAATCGAGGAAGGTTCTGGAACCGTTGGAAATGGATCTGGACCGGTACTGGGTGATAAAAATCCTTTGGAAGGATCACCCACGTCTCCAAAACCAACAAGATCGAGGGAATTAAACTGAGTTATAACTTCTACATAGGTCTCTTCTCCTTCTAGTACCCTGAAACTACCGCGATCGGGGAAATCCGTAAAATAAATGAAATCTGCACTAGCGATAGGATCGGCAACATTTGGGGTGTTCACAATCGTGATTTTTAATGGCAATGTTTGAGTGAAATCTGGGTCGGAGGAAGTAGTATTGACTATCAGATCAACCCCATCAATCTGAGTGCCTAGAAAAATAGTGCCATTACGGTAATACAAGCGCCCTGCAACAAAGTCTTGACCCTTGGGCTGATCGGTAAAGTCAGAAGGAATAAAGGACAATATATTGGTAAAAGATGAATCATTGAAAGGCGTTCCCCATTCGATGGTGTTGGTTCCGATACCCGTGTATACTGAGCCAGGGATCGTGATGGGGTTGTCAAAATAGCCTGTCACTGTCCCTGTACCTGAGACAACCCCTGCAAAGGCAGGAGAATGGGCAATAAATGGCAAGCTGATAATGCTTGCTAAAACGAATCGGGCATTTTTGTTCATGATGTTTCTCTTGATTTAATAACTGTATTCGTGACAATCTCCTAAGTAGGGTTTGCGGCAAAAAGTTTGTTGGTGGGGTTAGGAGTCAGTAGCCGGTCGTCAGGAGTCAGGAGTCGGGAGTTTCAGGCTTTGTTGCCCTCTCTTTTTTGTACCAACCTATGTACTACAAAAAGGATAATGCAAGGTTTTTGATGGTCCCAATCCGATTTTCGCAGCATGAACATCGGATTTTAACAGGTCAAAAGCCTTATTTTAAAAGGGTTTTACCATTATTCAGCAAACCCTAAGTACAGGAGAAAAAGCTTGAAAAATAGGCAGGAGTAGGGTTTGGGCTCTTCTGGTTTCTGTGTGGAAACGGGGTCTATACTGATAGTTTCTTCAGCAAAATAGTCCTAAAAGTCTTTCCCAGTAAATATTTCAC
>NZ_JAPZSR010000128.1:0-27465 GCF_027531875.1 Microcystis sp. LE19-84.1B
ATGCAGACAGAGGTTCAGAATATATGTACTTTTGTTTCAAAAAAGCGATCAGGCTGACTACTTGGCTCTGTGCTTCAGCAGGCAAAGATAAAAATTCACCTAAAATCTCATGAGTCATGGTTGTATCCTCCCCTATATCACGCCCAAAAGCGTGTTAGCCAGATTAGCTTACTGCAAACAATCTCCTTTAAGGAGACCTTTCACAGAAGCCTTCTAGGAATCTAGCAAAGATTCTTATATCTGGCTGCACTTTGTCACAAAATTTCACTATTATTTCGGGTAAGGTATCGTAAATCCCTTGATAGATTCAATCGGGACTAACTTCTGGGAAACCCGCTATAGATCTCCTGCAAAAATCAAAAACCTGACCTTAGGTTAGGAGAATCCGAGACAGGAGGAGAAAAAAGACAGGAAAATTTAGTACAAAAGCTCTACTCCCCCTGCTCTGGCGCTCCCTAGCTTACCAGAGGTCGATTATTCACTAAATGGTATCAAAAAAATCGGGTCTAAAACCTCGTCTTTACTCGTTTTATTATCACAGGATTTGGTATCACAGTTTCAATAAATGTGCATGGTGCGTTCCCCAAAAATCGATCGGTGGAGCAGTAGGAGTCACATTAGAGAACGCACCCTACAAGATCGGCGATCGCACTACAAGATCAGAGATCGCACTCATCAGGTTGAGTACATTATAGAGGCAATATTTTGATGAACTTTGCGATTTTATCCGCCTCCTCAGAAGTTAAATCAACTGGAAGTGAAAACTCTATCTTCAAATCCGCACGTAAGTTTAAAGTATGGATAAGAAGCTTGGGCTTTGAACTTAAGACAGAGTTCCTAAAAGTATCTATCAATTTCTCTGTTTCATAACCACTCGGAACAGATGACACTGCTGTGAATGTACCACCAGTTTCAAGGGCTGCTTCTTGAGCCAATTTTTTTTTCGCCTCATCTAGTTCAATTCCAACGATGTGAATCTCGCAATCAATACCATCTAGTTTTGCTTGTTCAATCTCTGCCTTCCAATCACCTTCTGAAGTATCCCAACCATCTGTTATCAGAACAACCTTCGGGACAAATTCTTTAAGCTGCCGCAGAGACTTAAAAGACTTAACAACATCTCTTATAGCTCCCGCAATTGGAGTACCACCAGATGGATCTTTAATCTTACTTATAAAGTCATATAGTTTAACACTGTCTTTAGTATTTAACTCGTATTTATACACAGAATTGATCATGTCAGAGTTACCTGAAAAGGTTTTTGCCCCTATCCAAGTTGCACAGCCTAGTAAATCGGGTGCTACATCTGTAAGGATCTGCTTAGCACGGTCAAACTTTTTGCCTGCCATACTTCCTGAGTGATCAACAAGAATTTCAAGTGCTATTTCCATGATGATACTGACTAAAGCCTAACTACATATTATAGGTCAACTTTCTGTATAACACTCTTCAGAGTAACAATATAGGTCAACTTTCGGTATATCACCCCATTTAGGCGCGATCGCCCGAACTTTTCCCTATATCACGCCCAAAAGCGTGTTAGCCAGATTAGCTTACTGCAAAAAGCCTCCTTTAAGGAGACTTATCACAGAAGCCTTCTAGAAATCTAGCAAAGATTCTTATATCTGGCTGCACTTTGTCACAGAATTTCACTATTATTTCGGGTAAGGTATGGTAAATCCCTTGATAGATTCAATGGGGACTAACTTCTGTGAAAACCGCTATAGATCTCCTGCAAAAATCAAAAATCTGACCTTAGGTGAGGAGAATCCGAGACAGGAGGAGAAAAAAGACATAAAAAATTTAGTACAAATGCTCTGTTCTCCCTGCTCTGGCGCTCCCTAGCTTACCAGAGGTCGATTGCGACGACAATTATCGCAATGACCACAGCGAAAATTATCGGCATTTTCCTGAAAACCAAAGGCATTTAAGAGAAAGTGCCAACGACAGCGACGGGTATAGAGGTAGGGAAACATCTCATTTTTGGGTTTAAAAGTCATCTTGGCGGAATTATGGCGATAAATAAGCCGATAATGAAAAGGATCGAGCCATTCTAGGCGATCGAGACTGTGTAAAAGGGAGAGAATAAGCGCACCATCGGGAAATTCGGCACTAATCGCCTCTACTTTGCCCTCTAGGGGAATTTGGGCTAAAATTTGCCAAGCTTGTCGGTATTGGCGTTCCTGTTGGGAGTTAAAGAATTTTTGCTGGTTTTTATCGCTATTATCTAACCATCCCGTCGGTTCACTAATTAAGGTGAGAGCCTGCATTTTACCGCCATCGCGACCACCGCGGCCGATTTCCTGTAGGTATTCGGATAGTAAAGCTGGGGGTTGGTAGTGGACAACCCAACGCACATCGGGTTTATTGATACCCATGCCAAAAGCTGAGGTACAGACAACAAAAGTTAAATCCCCCCGCAGCCAATTTTGTTCTATTTCCCGACGCTGAAAGGGGGATAAACCGGCATGGTAGGCACTGGTGCGATAATGGAGAGATTGCAACCATGCGGCTAAATTTTCACTATGGCGACGGGAACGAGTATAGATCAGGCCGGATTGTCGAGGTTGACTGGTGAGGAAGTTTAATAGTTGATGACGACGACAACCGGGGCTAATACATATTTTGGTGCTTAAGTCAAGGTTTTGACGGTAAGGATTTATTAAGAAAAGCTGCGGTTTTTCTAGTTGTAAGACGCGGGTGAGAGTCTCACGGGTAACAGGGTTAGCGGTGGCCGTAAAAGCAGCGATCGCTATTTGGCTGCCGGCCGGTTTCGATTGCAGAAGAGCGGGACGGACAGCCCCAAGACGACGGTAAGCAGGACGAAAATTATCGCCCCACTGGGTTAAACAATGGGCCTCGTCGAGGATGAGAGCGTTAATTTTAACGTGGGGAAGGGTTAATTTTGACCAGAGGGGCGGACTTAAGAGGGTTTCCGGGGAAAGATAGAGAAGTCGCAGGGTTTGATTTGCGATCGCGTTTAAGGTTTTCTTTCTCTGTTGTCGGGGGATTTCGTGATGAATCAGGGCAACGGGTAGTTTTTTGGCTAATAATTCCTCCACCTGATTTTCCATTAGGGCCACTAGGGGAGAAATCACTAGGGTTAAGCCGGTTTTTAATAAAGCGGGCAGTTGAAAACAGATAGATTTACCAAATCCCGTGGGCATGACAATTAGGGCATCCTTTGCCGCTAAAATTGTCTCGATAATCTCCTGTTGGGGAAAGCGAAAGCTATCATAGCCCCAAATTTTCTGAAAAATAGTCTGGATGCTTTCGGTATCGTGGGAAGACATGGGTTAACTGCTGGGGTGTGGGGTGTGGGGTGTGGGGTGTGGGGAGGTGGGGAAGTGGGGAGGTGGGGAAATGGGGAAGTGGGGAGGTGGGGAAGTGGGGAAATTGAACTAAAACCCTAACACCCTAACACCCCAAAACCCCCAGCAACGCGCACGCAGTGACCACTTTGACTATCCCGGACGGGGAACAATTTTTCCTCAAACTTGAATTTTTTTTGCATCCTTTTAATAATCTGTTACACTTATAGCGATCAATCTTTGTCTGGGGAATTACTGATGACTGAACCTGTTAGCACCACTGACCCCGCAGTAGAAACGGCCACCGAAGCGCAGCCCAGTTACGTTAAGCTGGCGATGCGGAATATGGTCAAGAAAAAGGGCGTCTCGTTAAAACACTTTTTTTTGACTACGGCGGCCTTATTAGGCTTTTTTGTCGGTATTTCCTATCTGACGCGTCCCTAGGGTGAAATCTGGTGAGTGAGACTTTACCCCTACTGGTGGATTTATGCCTACAGGATAATTATTTTGATCCCGGAAATAGTCCTGTGGATGGGGAAACTTGGCACTATTGGTTAGAAACATGGTTAGGCTATCTATCGGATTATCTCCCCCTTGCCGCCGGTTATGAACTAAGTTTGCGTTTAACAGACGATCGAGAAATTCAGGACTATAATTCCCAATATCGCCACAAAGATCAACCGACGGATGTTCTCGCTTTTGCCGCTCTCGAAGTGGATTTACCAGTGGATGAGGGCATTTTAGAGACAGAACCTTTATATTTGGGGGATATTATCATCTCTGTCGAGACAGCACAACAACAGGCTTTAACACAAAATCATTCTTTGGTGCGAGAATTGGCTTGGTTAACTGCCCACGCTTGTTTACATCTTTTGGGTTGGGACCATCCCGATGAAACAAGTCTGTTAGAAATGCTATCTTTACAGGAAACTTTGTTAAAAACCGTCGAAATGCCGATACATAGTTAGTTATTTTTGTCAAGCATTATTGAGGAATATGAAGACAAATTATCATCAAGCCAACCAATCTGCCAGCATACCTAATCCCTATCTCAACAATAATTTTATCCCTCGATCGGGACAGGTTAGTGAGGGCAACAATCCCAGTCAAAGAGAATACGCTTGGCAAGTCGCCTCGAATCTGTTAGTCAGTTTTCGCTACGCTTGGGCCGGAGTCCGTTATGCTTTTGTCAGTCAAAGAAATTTTCGCATTCACACCCTGATTACCCTAGTAGCGGTTAGTTGGGGCTTATTTTTGCGGGTTGATGCCCTGGAAATGGCGATTGTCACCCTTACCTGCGCTCTGGTGATGGTCTTAGAATTAATCAACACTGCCCTAGAATCAGTGGTAGATCTGACGGTGGGGCAATCCTACCATGATTTAGCCAAAATAGCGAAAGATTGTGCCGCTGGTGCCGTTTTAATCGCCTCGATCGCCGCTTTACTCGTAGCGGCTTTTATTTTTATTCCCCATTTATTAGCTTAAGCGGGAAACTTTTTTCAGTGTTGCCAAAGGCACGGCGTAGCCGTCCAGTAAACAGTAAACTGAAAACTCAAATCTGATCACTGATGATCTGTACTGATTTTAAAACGCTTAGGGAAAAATTAAGTACAAATGCTCTGACTTCTCCTCCCTGCTGCCAACTCCAGCACTCCGGTGCAGTCTTAACCAGTAATATTAGATAGGGTTTGCGGCAAAAAGTACGGGCGAAGCATTCGGATAGAAAATCTCCGGTTTCAGCGATAGGTTATTGCCCGAATGCTTCGCCCCTACAGGACACGGGCCGATGAAGATGCAAGGTTTTGAACCACGATTCTCTCAAAATCTTGCACCTGTTTCGCAAGAAAAGCCCCAAAACCATTACCGTGCCTACATTTCACATTTATTCAGCAAACTCTAGATAGTCAACAGCTTAACTGATCACTGATAACTGATCACTGATAACTGATCACTGATTCGGTATAAGGGGACTCGACAGATTTTAGCCGATAAATTTAACTTTTCTTCACCTCAGCCTAAACTGGTGAGGGGAGAGGGTTTCGCTATATATAAAAAATTGTCATCCTCGATACAGCAAAAAATCTCTTTTGTCCCCTTGTAGGTTAGACTATAGTTATTGATAAGACTTCTTTTGTAGATCTTGCAGGAAATCTCCCATGAGTGCCATAACTTTCTCCACCGCTCCCACCGCTTACTCTATCAGGATGATTAAGGACGAAGTCCGTCAGATGGTAGAACAGGGGGTAGTGAGCAGACACCAACCGATCTACACCCTCTGTCAGTTCATTCCCCCCCGGGAGTGGGTTTGTGTTGAATGTGAACTAGAACGGTGTGACTACCTTCTCAGAGATCAAATTGGTGACTTAATCGCCTCGGAATCTTGGGATAATGACTAAACTCTCCCGTTTACCGATCTGGGTAAAAATCGGACCAATCAGAAATTTATCAGCCTTGTCCACTCTATATAACTATTATAATTCAGCCCTAGTCATTTCTGGGGCTGAAACTATGGCGAGAGAGGGGGATAATTGTTAAGAAACAAGAATTTTTGGCAAGATTTAGCCAAGTTAGTTTACAAGTTACCCATTGCCAAGGGACGCTATCTCTAACATCCCCAAGTTTTCCCTAACTTAAAACCAGTAGTTGGCGCTGTTGTAAAGAACGCACACCAGTTAATCCTAAACCAACTTGAGCATCGATTGCTCCCACGCTTAAACGACC
Source organism: Microcystis sp. LE19-84.1B (assembly GCF_027531875.1). Classification (NCBI taxonomy): domain Bacteria; kingdom Bacillati; phylum Cyanobacteriota; class Cyanophyceae; order Chroococcales; family Microcystaceae; genus Microcystis; species Microcystis sp. LE19-84.1B. Next base: position 6,033 of record NZ_JAPZSR010000128.1, read on the forward strand.
ATCACAAGCTTGTAAAAAAGCAAATTCTCTCTCCGAAAGATTAACTGGCCGATAATCATAATCTAGAACACTTGCACTAGGCCAACCGTAAAGACAGGGATGAACTTCGGCCACTGCATTCTCTAGGACTTGATCCCGGGACCAATCGGCAGTCAAAATCGGTGGTTTAGCGAGGAAAAATTCATAGTGGGTGATTTCTGGGTCTAATAATTCCGTCAAGCGATAACGTTCCCTTTCCCCTAAATTTTGCGCTCTAGCCATCAATTCGGGGGATTTACCCAATAAACGCTCTAATTGCCAGTAGGAAGGGTTAGAAAAGCCAATAAAGGCTAATCCTGACGCGTCAATCAGTTGAAAGAGGGTATCGATATTGTAGTCCACTTCCCGGGGGTGAACGTACATATCAGCGAAGGACTCATCGCGATGATTTTCCATTGACCAACGCTCTTTTTCCCGTTTCAAAATGCGATTATTTTCTGGTAGAGAGGCAAAAATCTCTCGGCCGACAGCGACCCCATCCTTATAATCTCCGCGTCGGTCTCCCTGCAAAAGTGCGATCGCAGATTGCATTAACTGGATTTCCCAGCGTCCCAATTGTGCATAGACGAAAATATGCAGCAGACCACCGGGGGCCAGTTTTTGCGCGAGGGATTGAATCCCTTTAATCGGGTCCGGGAGATGGTGCAGCACCCCGACGCAGTTAATTAAATCAAATTCTCCGGGGAGATTAGTGGCCGATTCAAGAGGTAAATGGTGAAAATCGAGAGAACCTCGGTGTTTTGCTGCGACTCCCGAACGATTACAGCGTTCTTTGGCAATTTCTAGAGCTTTTTCACTGATATCTATAGCGACTACATGAGCGAAAGGGTTGAGCGCGAGCAGATATTCGGTTCCCGCACCGGTACCACAACCCGCATCGAGAATCCGGATATCCTCTCGTTCGGGTTTACGATGACAACAAAAGTTATAGGCAGCAATCCAATTCCAGCGCCAATTGTAACCCGGAGGGGGTTCGTCTAGGAGCGGTTCGGGAGGGAAAGGATAGGTATTGTAGAGACGTTGTACAGCAGTGCGAATAGTAGCGTCGTCGGACATGAAAATTGGCGGAGTTTAGGATAACACTCGATCGATTGTCTCACAGAGGGCAGCGATCGGGAAAGTCGGCCGGGGTTTTTTTGAGTTGGTCGGGGGTAAATTATAAATAATCATTATGAATATCCGGTTCTGTGCTAAAACTAGATATTATTTCTTTGGTCGATATTTTTTTCTATTCCTTGTCCTACTGTCTCTTAACCCTATCTAAGTTTTACTGGCAATTATTCGAGAGTCATTCTCTAACAATTATCTCAACTATAAGCAAATATTGCCGATACAAAAATCCATGAGAATTAAGTTTATAAAGCTTATTAATTATCGAGGTGCAGTCAGTTTAAACATCGACTTTCATCGGCAATTAAATGTATTTATAGGAGTTAATGGTGCGGGAAAATCTACCATTTTGGATAGTTTGTCTATTATGCTTTCCTGGTTAGTTAATCGCCTAAAAAATACTAATGCCAGTGGACGAAAGATTAGCGAAACCGAGATTAATAATGGTCAGGGGACGGCTATAATTGAAACCACTGGGGTGACGGAAGATAGTCAAGAGATTACTTGGAAAATAGTAAAAACTAGGACTGGATATAGCCACGCTGGAGAACGGAGTAATTTTAGCCAATTAAATGATTATACTAAAAAAATACAACTGCAAATTACTGAACATCAAGGACAAATTAACTTACCTTTATTTGTTTATTATTCTGTTAATCGAGCAGTGCTGGATATACCATTAAAAATTAAAACAAAACATCAATTTGATTCTCTAATTGCCTACGAAAATGCTTTAACCAGTGGATCAGATTTTCGCACTTTTTTTGAATGGTTTCGCGAACGTGAAGATTTAGAAAATGAAAATAGAAAATATCAGTATGATCTAATTAAACCAGAAGGTTTTTGTTTTCCCGATCCCCAATTGGAAGCGGTTCGGGAAACGATCGAACGTTTTCTACCCGATTTTACTAATCTTAGCGTCCGTCGTAATCCCTTGAGAATGGAAGTAACAAAAAAGAATGAAATAGTTACTGTTAATCAACTTTCTGATGGAGAAAAATGTCTGATTGCTATGCTGGGAGATTTAGCTCGAAGAATGGCGATTGCTAATCCTCAAAATCCTGATCCCTTAACGGGTAATGGCGTTATTATTATTGACGAAATTGATTTACATTTACATCCTCAATGGCAAAGATTTGTAGTACCTAAATTACTAGAAATTTTTCCTAACTGTCAATTTTTTATTTCCACCCATTCTCCTAATATTATCACTCATGTTCAACCAGAAAGTTTACACTTCATGGAACAAACAGAAATGGGAATAAAATTTCATCCCGTGCAGGAGTCCTACGGCAAAAATGTTGATCGAATTTTGGAAGATTTGATGGGGTTAGAGACAACTCGTCCCAAGGAAATCGCTGAAGCTTTGAAAGATATATATGAACAAATTTCTCAAAATCAATTAGAGGCAGCTAAAAATAAAATCAATGTTCTCAGAGCTAAAATTCAAAATGATCCAGAATTAATTAAAGCTGAAGTTATTATTCGACGCAAGGAAATTATCGGGAAATGAAGTATATTAGAAAAAGACAAGAACCACCAGAGTTTAAGAATTGGAAAGAGCAAGCTAACTCAGATTGGCAGCCCGACTTTAAAAATTTAGCAGGAAAACCAAAAGAAATACTAATTGAAGCTTTGATGACAGAACAGGGGGAAATATGTTGTTATTGTGAAAGTCGATTGGTTGATGGTAAATGCCATATAGAACATTTTAAACCTCAAAGTGATCCCACTGTTGATCCCTTAGATTATGCCAATTTGCTATGTTACTGTCAGGCAAATCTTAAGCTTGGTGAACCTCGGCACTGTGGTAATCTAAAAAATAGCTGGTTTGATGAAAATCTCTTAATCTCTCTACTTAATCCCGATTGTGAGTCTCACTTTGCCTTTAACTATGATGGCACAATTAAACCTGCACAAGAAGATGATCAAAAAGCGATTAATACTATCGAAAAGTTGGGATTAAACCTCAATAAAATCAACGACTTTCGTCAGAAAGCCATCGAACCTTTTTTGGATGAGGAGATAGATAATGCTCAATTAAAAGTTCTTGTCAATGGATATTTATGCTTAGATGATCAACAAAGATACAGTCCTTTCTGGACAACAATCAAATATCTGTTCAGCGATTTAATTGAATAATTTTTCCTTGACAAAAAGACAAGAATTATTAAGCTAGGTGGGTGGAATTAAATATAAGATGAACGTAGGTTGGGTTGAAGCATGAAACCCAACGCCAGATCATGTTACGCTACCGCTAACCCATCCTACAAATAATTGTGCCTCCCTACTTATAAAAGTTTAAATAAACAAAAAAAATATAAAGTATTATGAAGATTATTCAAGAATTGTCTCAAAAGTCAACAATTGATGAGATTCTGGCCAGATAATGGGGATGGAGGGGTGAATCAACCTGATCCGAAAAAGAGATTGTTGTCGAGAGTCGGAGAGAAAAGCAATGAATATCAAGGATACATTACACAATTTTGTCCAGTACCTAACAGAGGCTTTCGCTCGCATTTTTAGTCCCAACAATGATGAATATCCCGATGTGGGGATGCAGCCTTTTGATTCTGAACCTTACCATGCTCCCAAGGGTAATTCTTAACTAGAAATGACAGATAACTGCTTTGAGATAAAAGTTATGGGTAGGGATAATAACCCTACCTGATTTTATAGGAAAATAATTAATCCTCTGCTTGCCAATCGGGACAGCTATCACTATCCCAACCGTAGGGATGGAAACCGCAGACGAGAAGATTGCCTCCGTAGATATAACCGTGATAATTACGGCAACCGATACAAGCAGGATGGGTGTTAGGATCGGGGTTAACCTTGGGAGTGAGCATAAAATCCGAGGGTTCATCTAATTCCGAAAATAGGGATTCATCGAGGTTAAAAAATTCCTCTAATTCCTGGGGTAAAACCTCTTGAATAAACTGTTCCAGATCGATGATAATTTCCTCATTGATTTCTTCGATAGTTTGGGTAACTTCTTGGAAAAAATTTTCAATTCCCAGTGCTACAGTTTCGATCACTTCCCAAAAATCCTTCTGCCAATCGTCCATGTTTATACTTGCGTCCCTTGTCTGGTAATAATTAATTATTTGTCCCTAAAATTAGGTTTTAATCCTGTTGCAGTTTCCGTAATTCCTCCTGAAGACGTTCCACCTTTTGCCGCAATTCATCTACTTTTGGCTCGGCTGCTTTGGTGTCCTCCTCATCTTCAATAATTTCTATCCGTCGGGGTTCATGGGGAATATTAGATTCGTTAGCTGCTACCGTTTGCTGTTGTGCCTGTTTCACCAACTCATCAACGTATTTCCGCGCTTCTTCCGTCGTCATTTCGCCACGAGAAATCATCTCATCGGCTAATTTTTGGGCTTGATTTCTTAATTCTTGTAAATTTACTTCAGCTTTTTCGGCGGCATAAGTAGCAATACCTACGCCCAAATAAACTGCTTTTTTGACTAAATCACCTAAGTTGGCCATAGCAAAAATCCTGAATCGATCGCTCTTACCTACTAGAATAAACGATCCTTCTCCCAAATGGAGATGGGTTTTGGGTGTCAGTCCCGATGAAAAAATTTTCATCACCAGAGATGAAAGAGGTTTCTTTCCCTACACCCCACACCCTACACCCTGCACCTTCTTTCAAGTCAGTGAACAGTGAACAGTAAACACTCTATCCAAGAGAGCCATCAGTGAACTGAAAACTCACATCTGATAACTGATAACTGATAACTGATCACTGATAACTGATGAGGTAAAGTTTTGTAAAGAGATGCGGTGGTGGCGACAGCAAAAGTTATCGGTATAAAGATTAAATTTTAGTCAAATTGCTGGTTTTTCGCCCTTAAAACGATGATAAAGCCTCATTAGGTCATTTTTTACCTAAATAGTTTGATTAAGCTCAAAATAACTAAATATTGCGGATAGCTGCTGGCAGCCCGCAGCCGGCTGAATCGATTTGTGTTCATTCTCAGCAAAGATTTAAACTAAAGACCAGATTCCCGATTCAATCACAAAAAACTATGTTTCCTATTCATCGCCCCCGTCGTCTGCGTCAAACCCCTCAAATGCGCCGTCTGGTGAGTGAAACCGTCTTGACAGCCAATGACTTTATCTATCCTCTTTTCGCCACGGCGGGGGAAGGTATTGCCCGGGAAGTCAAATCGATGCCGGGGGTGTACCAATTATCAATCGATAAAATTGTTGACGAAGCCAAGGAAGTGCGGGATTTAGGAATCCCAGCGATTATTTTATTCGGGCTGCCGGAAAGTAAAGACACAGAGGCGACGGGAGCATGGCACGATCATGGTATTGTGCAGAAAGCGGCCACAGCAATTAAAGAGGCAGTTCCCGATCTACTCATTGTCGCCGATACTTGTTTGTGTGAATATACCAACCACGGTCATTGTGGTTATCTACAAACGGGAGATTTAACCGGCAGGGTGTTAAACGATCCTACTCTGGGATTATTGCAAAAAACCGCCGTTTCCCAGGTAAAAGCGGGAGTGGATATCATTGCACCGTCGGGAATGATGGATGGTTTTGTGCAGGCAATTCGTCAAGGATTGGATGAGGCGGGTTATAGTGATACACCGATTCTTTCCTATACAGCTAAATATGCCTCTGCCTATTATGGTCCGTTTCGGGATGCGGCTGATTCTACCCCCCAATTCGGCGATCGCAGAACCTACCAAATGGATCCGGGTAATGCCAGGGAAGCCTTAAAAGAGGTGGAATTAGACGTATTAGAGGGGGCAGATATGTTAATGGTGAAACCTGCTCTATCTTACATGGATATTATCTGGAGAATCAAAGAAATGACTAATTTACCCGTGGCTGCCTACAATGTGTCGGGGGAATATTCAATGATTAAAGCGGCGGCGTTAAATGGCTGGATTGACGAAAAACGGGTGACTTTAGAGACTTTAACCAGCTTTAAACGGGCGGGTGCCGATATTATCTTAACCTACCACGCTAAGGATGCCGTGCGCTGGTTAGCAGAGGGTTAAACTTGATGATTGAACCCACCATGCCGATCAGGATAAGGGGGTGGTGAGGTTGCTACTATTAATTCTAGGGATTACCTGAAAAAAATACTTTCCAACCGGCTGTAGCGATCGCACTTGCCAAAAGAATAATTAATGTCCAGACCTGATTTTTTTGGGTTCCTTCCACTGATTTCAGGCGATTATCGATTCCCTCAACCTTTTCGGTTAACTTTGCCTGTCCTACCTCTAGCTTATTTAACCGTTCGTCGATTTTGTCAAATTTTTGATTAACATCTTTTTGGAGATTGTCAATTTTCCCTTCAATCCTAGTCAAAACAGCTTCTAGGGAATAGGTAACGGTTTCGTTAGACATGGTATCAACTTCCATTAGATATATTGTTTCGGTCCGCTATCGGGGACTATTTTAAGACTAAACTGGTTCGAGGTTATCTGAGAACATCGTTTTTCTGGGATGACAAAACTTGAAACTGTGAATAATAGCCACAGATTAATTCTAGGGATTACCTGAAAAAAATACTTTCCAACCAGCAGTAGCGATCGCACTTGCCAAAAGAATAATTAATGTCCAAACCTGATTTTTTTGGGTTCCTTCCACTGATTTTAGGCGATTATCGATTCCTTCAACCTTTTCGGTTAACTTTGCCTGTCCTACCTCTAGCTTATTTAACCGTTCGTCGATTTTGTCAAATTTCTGGTTAAAATCTTTTTGGAGACTTTCAAATTTTTGGTCAACATCTTTTTGGAAACTGTCAAATTTTTGGTTAACATCTTTTTGGAGATTGTCAATTTTCCCCTCAATCCTAGTCAAAACAGCTTCTAGGGAATAGGTAACGGTTTCGTTAGACATAGTATCAACTCCCATTAGATATATTTTCTCGGTCCGCTATCGGGGACTATTTTAAGGCTAAACCAGTTCACCACTTTCTTGCAAAGAGTGGAGACGTTGATAGATTCCCTGCTGATTTAATAATTGATCATGGCTACCGATCTCGACAATGCGACCATTATCTAAGACGACAATTTGATCAGCTTCTCGAACGGTACTGAGACGGTGGGCGATAATAATCGTGGTGCGAGTGCCTAAAATGGATTTCATGGCTAGTTGAATGGCTCTTTCTGACTCATAATCTAAGCTAGAAGTGGCCTCATCAAAAACTAACACATCTGGATCAACAATTAACGCCCTAGCAATTCCTAAACGCTGTCTTTGTCCCCCCGAAAGACGCACGCCCCTTTCCCCTACAATAGTGGAATAACCATTAGGTAATTCCTGAATAAATTCATCGACACGGGCAATTTTACAGGCTTCTTCTACCTTCTCGAAGCTAATATTAGGATTACCGTAGGTGAGATTTTCTAACACCGTACCATTAAACACATCTACTTCTTGATGGACAATCGCTAACCGTCGCCGATACCAAGTCACATCCAAGCGACTAATATCCTCGCCATCTATCATAATTTGCCCTTGATTCGGTTCAAAATAGCGGAAAAGTAACTTAACTAAAGTAGATTTTCCTGAACCCGATCTTCCCACTAATGCCACGGTTTGATAGGGTTCAATCAGCAGATTAATATCCTTGAGAATCGTTCTTTCAGCACTATAGCCAAAGCTGAGATTACTTAATTCTACTTTCCCCGTAAAACGATAGGGATTGTGTTGGGCATGATCGGCTAAAAGACTACCGGAATCAGTACCACTAGGCAAGTTGATAAATTCGTTTAGACGTGCCATAGAAGCATAGCGACGAGCGAAAGTTTCTGCCATTTGAGATAGGGGATCTAATTCCGCATAAGCCATACTAGCGAGGGTGTAGGTGGTGATAAAATGCCCGATCGAGATTTTCTGTTGAACGGTAGCTAGGAGAGTAAAGAAAAATACTCCAAATAAACTAGCTTGGACGAGGGTTTTTTCCCAAGTAATTAAGTCCACATACCCCCTATGAATTCGATAGATAACGTAGGTAAATTCTCTCTCTAAACGCTGTTTTTGACGATATAACTCCTGTCCTTCTGTGGCAAAAGCCTTGACAGTTTTGATATTAGTAATAATCTCAGAATTGCGACTTTGGGTATTTTCGATATGCTGATCAAGAATTCTTTCTTTTTGCATTAAATCTTTTAAATCTCTCAAAATAAAAGCTACAATTAATACAAAGGAAATAAGAAAAGTAAGGGCGATCTGCCATTGAATTACCCAAATAACAAGAAAAATACCGAAAACTCTAAACAGTTTTGGGATCATCATTCCCGCCACTTCAGGATAAGTCCAAGTATGATTTTCTATGCCTTTGGCGATCCGGTTAGCGATGCGTCCTGGATTATTTTCATCATAAAAAGATAGGGGTAAGGTGAGAATTTTGGCAATAATTTTTTTGAGATGATCTCGTCTCGCTCTTAAGGATATTTCCCAGTGAAACCATACACCCACCCAAGGCTGAATTGGTGCTTTAATTACCGTGGTTAGGAAAATTAAGCCTAATAATACCCCCAAACTAACCCACTTTTCTGAGGCAAAGGGAGTTAACATCATCGTGCGATTAACTAAAGATTGCACGAATCCATCTAAAGGTTGATCAGAAAGAACATTAAGAATCTGTCCGACAGCATAGGGAACCATCAGATCGATAATTTCAAAGACACTGGAGGCAGCAATGCTCAAAAAGGCGGCTTTTTGATAATTGCGATAGTAACTGAGAATATCGCGTAAGGAAGCCATAACATCAAGTAAATTGCCAATTTTTAACTTCTATCTGGTAACTGCTAACTGAAGAGACTGACGGCACTTTTAGGATTGTTTTTCTGGATTTACTATTATACTACAATACTACAAAAATCTGCCGAACTAGGACAAAAGCCTTGTTATAGTCTTGTATTCTCGATCAGCTATTAGTCAGGAGATGATGCCAAATCAGCTTGTATTTCATCCTCGTCAGAAGTACCACAGATCAATTTATCTAAAATTTTGGCGAATATTATCACAAAAATTAATAAATTTCTAAAAGGTTTTTAAGTGTTCAGTTTTATCGATACGCTTTCTTAATTGATTCAGATAGTATTGTTCTTGAGCTTCCCCAGGGAATTTTTTAGAATAATACAAACCTTTAGCTTCAAAAATCGACTTTAGATAAGCAACATGAAAATCGGCATGATTTCTGCAATTAAATCTACCCATTAGTTCGGGATCATTTTCGTAAACATCATAGTGTTGAACATAATCAGCTAAAAGTCCCTGTAAAGGTTGTTTAGAATTAAATATTGTGCGATTGACTAGGAGCCATGTTTCAAGACAGCGATTTTGAATAATGATCACGATTTCGATTGTTACAGGAACAGTAATATGTTTGGTGATAAAGTCATTAACATATTGTTCTCTTTCTTCGACAGTATCCTCATCAGCATCGAGACAGATGACTAGATAGTTATATTTGGATACTTCTTGAATTTTATCGATGGCGTTAGGAATTCCCTCATCAAGTATCGAGGGGTAGCCATTACCACTAATAGTAAAGTAATTATTGCGATTTACTTGATCGTGAAAATCAACTCGCTTAAATTCGGGAATAAGATAAGTTAACCAGGCAGTATAAAGCTTTTTTTCGGTACTTCTTCCTTCAACTAAAAAATAAATATTCATCGATTAACTAATTCCTTGGAGAAATTCTTCTAAGACATTGATAAGATCAATAAAAGCTTTTTGTCGAGTTTTAGAAATATGAAAATCGGCCGCATTGTTTACCTTAATTACTCCTCCTTTACGAGTGACTATTTTCCAATAGGCAGGACTGATATTATTGATTATATAGGGATGATGACTGGTAATAATAAACTGTAAATCTCGATAATTAACTAATAAATCTTCTGTTAAAGTGTCCAAACAGTTAACCCCCAAACTATTTTCAAATTCATCGATTAATATAACGCTGCCAGCAGCAGATAATTCGATCGTTGCTAAGAACATCAGGCTTTTTATCATTCCAGAGGAGATATTTGGTTCTACAATCCAGACATGAGAGTTTTTTTCTTTTATTTGTATGCGAGGTAAGTCTTCAAGTAAAAAAATTGGAGTTAATGAAACAAGCAGATTACCTAGTTTGGATGGTTCTGAAGATTCTATTTTTAAATCTTCAACTTGAGGAAAAATATCTAAAAACTTTCTCTTTATTATCTCGAACGTATCGGGATATTTTTGATATGTGATCAGTAGTTTGTCAGAAATAGGAAGTTGACTCGATTGTAATTCAGAGAGAGAGGTATCTTCGTAGTCTCTAAGGATTTTATCCAATGTTGAAGATGAGATATTAAACTTAAGTGGATTGAAAATCATTTTGTTAAATTCCTGTCGAACAGGGAAAACATCTTCTTCTTGATTGAAAAGCTCTATACAGCTTAAATAAGATGGTAGTTTTGGTGTCTTTGAATGTTTAAACTCAATTACCTCTTGGTTTCTTGCGATCAAAACCTCTTGATCTTTTAAAAGAGTTTCACTAATTATACTAACCTTATTTTCGCCGTCATTACCATTGACTTCATCTTCTTCAATCTTGATGAGAGAACGAGCTTTTCTAACCTCAAATTCACCCAACCAATGATAACGAACATGATCATTGGTTAAAAATTCTACATCCCATTTCACCCCATTTATAGACTCACCGTTAGTGATTCTTTTTAAATTCCTAATAGCCTTTAAAATCGAGGTTTTTCCTGCACCTGAGATACCAACTAATAAATTCAAATCTGGAAAAAAATCGCAAGAATCTATACTTAATCCAGAGGCTAAATCTTGATAGGATAATCTCAAAAGTTTCATAATAATTTCTTTCCCTCTGCCAAAACTAAAAAGGGTGAGTTAATTCTCACCCCAAGATTTTACTGAGGATCGAGTTTTAGAACTGCCATAAATGCCTCTTGCGGGACATCAACAGTTCCGATCGCTTTCATCCGTTTCTTCCCTTTTGCTTGCTTGTCTAACAGCTTTTTCTTGCGGCTAATATCACCACCATAACACTTAGCTAAGACATCCTTTCTTAAAGCGGGAATATGTTCACTAGCGATAATTTTAGAACCAATAGCTGCTTGAATGGGAACCTTAAATTGATGCCGGGGAATCAATTCTTTTAACTTTTCAGTTAAAGCGCGACCAACATAATAAGCTTTATCCCGGTGAACGATCATCGCTAAAGCATCAACGGGATCACCATTGACCATAATATCTAATTTAACTAGCTCATTTTCGCGATAGCCAATTAATTGATATTCCATACTAGCATAACCGCGCGATCGAGATTTTAATTGATCAAAAAAGTCCGTCACCACTTCTGCTAAAGGTAACTCATAAATCAAAGCGGTGCGAGTTTTAGTAAAATAACGCATATCCTTGAAAACTCCCCGACGACTTTGACATAATTCCATCAAAGCGCCTACATAGGTTTCCGGAGTAATCATTTCCACTTGGATATAAGGTTCCTCAATTTTTTCCCGTTTTTGTGGGGAAGGTAACAAACTAGGGTTATCCACTTCGACAATTTCCCCATCGGTGGTAGTTACCCGATAAACTACCGAGGGAGCAGTGGTAATTAAATCTAAGTTATATTCCCTTTCTAGTCTTTCCTGGACGATTTCCATGTGTAGCAGTCCCAAGAAACCGCAACGGAAACCAAAACCCATGGCGCTAGAAGTTTCTGGTTCGTAGGATAGAGCTGCATCGTTTAATTTTAACTTTTCTAGGGCATCTTTGAGATCGGCATACTGATCAGCATCCGTGGGAAATAATCCGCAGAAAACCATCGGTTTTGCTTCCGTATAACCGGGTAAAGGCTCTTGTGCTGGTTTAGCGGTTAGAGTAATCGTATCACCCACCCGGGCATCGGCAACAGTTTTAATCGCGGCTGCCAGATAACCCACTTCTCCCGCGTGCAGTTCATTTACTTGCACCTGTTGCGGTGATAAAATTCCCAATTCATCGATCACAAATTCTTTACCAGAAGCCATAAAACGAATTTTATCGCCCTTTTTCACCCGACCATCCATAACGCGGAAATAGACAATTACTCCTCGATAAGCGTCGTAATAACTATCAAAAATTAAAGCTCGGAAGGGTTCTTCGAGGGTATCTTGGGGAGGGGGAACTAATTGGACGATCGACTCTAGAATATCATTAATACCGATCCCAGCCTTAGCCGAGGCCCGAATCGCCTCACTACAGTCTAAACCCACCACTTCCTCGATTTCTGCTGCGACTCGTTCCGGTTCGGCACTGGGTAGGTCGATTTTATTTAAAACTGGGATAATTTCGAGGTTGTTTTCCAGTGCTAGGTAAACATTGGCTAAAGTTTGCGCCTCCACGCCTTGGGACGCATCCACAACTAATAAAGCTCCCTCGCACGCCGCTAGAGACCGAGAAACCTCGTAGGAAAAATCCACATGGCCGGGGGTATCAATCAGATTGAGAACGTATTTTTGACCATCCTTAGCGGTATAATCCATGCGTGCCGCTTGTAACTTGATGGTGATACCTCGTTCCCGTTCCAAGTCCATATTATCGAGAAATTGTTCTTTCATCTCCCGTTGGGCTACGGTTCCCGTAATTTGCAGGAGGCGATCGGCGAGAGTTGATTTACCATGATCGATATGAGCGATGATGGAAAAATTGCGAATGCGAGAAACGGGAACGTCAGTCATCGTGGTTCACTGCTGGCAAAAGTCAGGGGTTTATAAAATTTTAGATTCCTTAATTCATTGTAAAGGTAAAGTCTCTAAGGCTGGAGCAAAAGTGAAAAGTAAAAGGTAAAAAAAGCTAAACTGCAAGTATAGTCAGGGTTTTGGCCTTGGCTTCCCCTCTCGGCATCCACAGGAAACTATGGTAGGCTTGATTATGGTGACAAAATCAGGGAAAGGGCAATGGCTAAGGAAAGGCTCTATGATTTGTCCAAATCGGATTACTATAGATAAACTCTTGGATGAGAATCCTCGACTGACGGGTAGAATGATAGATAGCAATCATTAATAGAGCTTATGAACGACAATGCTACACCGACTCAGCGCACGGCGGAGAAAGTTGAAATCGCTATTCACCTTGACTCGGAAGTTTTAGACCAGATTAAACACCTGACTAACGATCCTAGTCGCATTATCGAAACAGCGATTAAACAGTGGCTAAGAGGAGAGAAACAACCAGATGAGGACTTAACCCGTCATCTTCGACGCAATCCCCCCGTACCACCCAAAGGGGAATGGAATGACTAAGATTTTTCAGTCTCTAATAGGTTATTTCCCGACGGAGAGACTGAAATATTTTCTTAGGTCAACCATTGATGGTAATTGAGATTTTTCCCCAACTAAGCTGGTTAATAGTAGTATTGCCTGTAACAGCAACGCAACGGTTTAAGCTATTTACCTACTGCTCTGGTTTGCAGTAGGCTTAGTTATCGTGTAACCCATAGGTGTATAGATTATTATGCCGTTGAATAAACAGGCTATCTTAGATGACATTTTTCGCAAAGCACCACCGTTGAACTCTGAGGACGACTGTGCTGAGAATGTTGTTATTCCTTTCATAATGAGGCTTGGTTACGACAGGAACCAGATACGTCGAAAAGTCTCAATCACTGGAACTTCAGGACATAGATTTAGAAAGCAAGCTGATATCGTTGTTTATATTGGGGAACGTCCGGCTCTTGTGGTTGAAACCAAGCGTATTCAGCATCGATTGAGCGAGGAGGATGTTAACCAAGCGCTTTCCTATGCTCAACTTCTTGAACCATCTACACCAATTGCAGTTCTGACTAATGGACGTGATTGGGAGATTTATTATTTGGATAGAGACGATATTGGCGGATTAGAATCCGTTCCTGAACCGCAAGAGCTTGAAAGCACAATACTTACTGTCTCTAGCAATGTAGTTCAATTGGGAAAGCGACAAGCTGCTGAGCGACTTTTAGTAACTATTGAAAATAAAGGTGACTTAGAAATAGCATTTAGGGAATGTCGAAAAGAGTTAGCTAAAGAAGGACTCATTGCCGAGTCTGCATTTGATGAGCTAACTAAAATTCTCACTTGTAAGTTTAACGAAGAGAAAAGAGATGCTGAAGGCCTTGCACCCAATCGCTTTACATCTTCCTGGCTTCTTGGCAGTGGACCTCTAGCTGCTTTACAGCAAATGTTTACTGACGCAAAACAGACTTTTAATGTATTCCCTACGGGAACTCAAATTCAAATTAGAAGCAACGAAACTGTTGAAAAAATTGTTCGTGAATTAGAGCCTTTTGGTCTTTATGGTTTTAAGACACCACTTGGCTTGGCTGGAGCAGGAGGAGATGTAGTTGGTTCTGTTTATGAAGCCTTTCTTACTGGAACACTCCGAGGGGACTTAGGACAGTATTTAACCCCAAGACAATTAGTTGAGTTCATGGTTGAGATAGCTGATATAAAAATTGGAGAAAAAGTCCTTGATTTATCATGCGGAAGTGGTGGCTTTCTTATTAGAGCGTTTATTAATGTCCGCAAAAAAATTCGATTTCTTGATTCTAGCCAAGATGAAAAAGATCATTTAGTTAGTAATCTTGTCACGAATAATCTATGGGGAATTGAGATAAATCCTCGGTTAGCCACTTTATGTCGAATAAATATGATTTTACATGGTGATGGCTATGAACATATTTATACAGGAGATTCAATTAGAGAAGATGTTTTTGAGAATACAGATGGACGCAGAACTGATTTTTTAAATATTGAGCAAAATAACGCAGCAATGTTTGATGTAATTCTCATTAATCCCCCGTTCAATATACCCTATGAAGATTCTGCTACTTTAAACCGGTATTATCTAGGACGAGGTAAAGCTGCTCAAGGTTCAGACTATTTGGTTCTTGAGAGAGCAATTCGACTATTAAAGCCTGAAACTGGACGTTTGCTAGTTATTTTGCCCCATGGTGTTGCCAGCGGAGTTTCCGAGACTGAAGTTCGCAACTTTGTGAAATCTCGTACACATATTCATGGTTGTATAAGCTTACCTGTCGGATCATTTAAGCCGTTTGGGGGGTCTAATGCTAGAACCTGTGTTTTGTATCTCAAGAAGACTACTGGAGACAATAAAAAGCGTTTTTTAGCACAAGCAGAACAGGTTGGCTATGACATTACCTCAAAATATTATAGAGAAACTGATCTCAATGATTTACCTGTTATCGCGGAAGCCTATCATAGAGTAAAACTAGAATTGCAATGACTATCGAGTTAATTAAATCAGACCCTTTAATATTAACAATCACTGAAGAATCAGCCCGTAGTATCGATACAGTTGATGCTGGTGCAGCTTATACACAATATTTGCATGAGCAAATAGGTGAGTTTGAACAGCAGCCTTTAGGAAACTTTGTAGATGTTGTATCAAGAAGCGTTAATCCACGCTCTAGTAGATATGCTGGTCAAATATTTGAATATATAGATTTACGAGAAGTAGATGATATTTATGGCTATATATTAACTCTTAAACTTAATCAAGGAAATGAGATTGGAAGTACAAAACATCGCTTTCAAAAGAATGACATTCTCTTCGCCAAGATCATGCCCAGCTTGGCCAACAAAAAGATTGCGCTAGTAACTCAAGATGTAACTAACGCAGTAGCTTCAACTGAATTTATTGTTTTGCGAAAAAAATCACAAGCCGAGATTAATCTTTATTACCTTTTTCGGGCTTTACGTTCTGATCATTTTACCCGACAAGCGACAGCAAACGTTACTGGTGCAACGGGGCGACAGAGAATTAGCCCGTCTAGATTACTAGAATTACAAATAATTGTTCCCCCAGAAGAGATTCAAACACAAATTGGAGATGCTGTCGAACAAGAGTTTACGCTAAGGACATTGGCGGCAGAACAATCAAAGAAAGCTGATGACTTAGCTCAGCTTGTACTTGGTAATCTAACTCTTAGAACCGACAGCTAGAAAGCGCGGAAGGTAGGTTGGGTTGACGACTGTTACCCAACACCCCATCCAATAACCAGGCAAAATCATTTATAATTATTTGATAATAGGACATTGGTTGGGTTTCGTGCTAAATTCGTTGAGTATAGGCTACATATCAGGACAGGCAAAAGGGGGAATAGATAATCAGTTTTTAATAAACGGATTTAGGATCATTTTGCTTGGGTACTGACAGGAGGAACAAAACTGATGCGGATAGAAATTGAAGGAGCCGATGCTATCAAAGTTGCTCAGGATATCCTAGAGATGGAAGGGGTGCAAGGCAGCTACGAAGTTATCTCCGAAGAGGAGAAAGAGGGAACCCTTGCTACCATTGCCACCATCATCGGCATTATTAGCGGAACAATCGCCATCGCTGAGAAATTTTACCAATTAAAGCGAAAAATTGACTCTCCTGAAACCCCGAAAATAGAACGAGTGTTAATTGTCAGCAAAAACGGCGATCGCCTGATGCTCAAAGATGCTACCCTAGAGCAACTACAAAAACTCTTGGAACAAGAAAAATCATGAAGATACTGCATATTGACCTTCAGGAGAGGGGTAGCAATAGCGTTGAGTTCCGGTTTTTCTGGGATAACCCCAACCAGACTCGTACCTACACAAGATTTCTGAGTGAAATCAAAAATCTGAGCGGTAGGGCTGATACCGATTACTATACTCGTTTACCGGAAGATCACGCCAAAACAGGACAAGGTTTGTACCGATGGTTAGATGGTACAGAGCGCATTCTACAGAACGAATTAGATAGCCACCGGGGAGAGAAAATAGTTCTAGCTATCAGCACCAGCAAAGGATTAGTCCATCTACCCTGGGAATTATTACACGATGGTCAAAATTTTCTGGTGTCTAAGCTTCCCGCTATTGTTCCCATGCGGTGGATGAAAACCGGTAATGAAAGGCTGTTAACTGTGGACAACAACCCGCAGGATCGAGCCTTAAATGTGGTTTTTATAGCAAGTTCTGCTAAGGGTGTAACGCCTATACTAGACTTTGAGGCAGAAGAAGGGAAGATCCTCAAAGCAACTAGAGGAAAACCCCTATCTTTAACCGTTGAAGAGAGCGGATGTATTAAAGAATTAGGCGAATTGATAGCCAGTAAAGATAGGGGATATTTCGATGTTATCCACTTGAGCGGACACGCTACCATCAAGGATCAGAAACCCTATTTTATTACTGAGACGGAATACGGAGATAGGCAAGATACCAGCGCCGAAGATATTGCCGGAGAATTACAGTTTAATTTACCCAAGCTGTTGTTTTTATCAGGGTGTCGGACAGGCTACTCCGATGGTGATGAGATTCTTTCGATGGCCGAGAAGTTATTAGAAAATGGGGCTAAAGCTGTTTTGGGGTGGGGTCAACCCGTCAGGGATAACGAAGCTGCTGATACGGCGGCCATCCTCTACGAAAAGCTTTCCCAAGGCTTTACTTTGAGCGAGTCGTTAGCTTTTGCCTATCAGAAATTATTAGGAAATCAGGCGAGGGATTGGCATTGTTTACGCCTCTATGTGGGGGGAAGTATCCCAGAAGCCTTGGTAAGGAGGGGACAGAGAAGACCTTTACCTCCCGTATCCTTTGTTGACAAATTTGTGGACCCAGAAACGAAATATTTGCGGGTAGCCACACGGGAAACTTTTATCGGTCGCCGCCGCGATCTTCAGGATTGCTTGCAAGTGCTGAAAAAACCCTTTGATAATTCTAAAGCAATTCATAAGGCTGGGGTTTTCCTGCAAGGTTTTGGTGGTAACGGGAAAAGTACCCTCGCCGCTCGGTTGTGCGATCGCCTTCCAGACTATACTAAGCTTGTCTGGTGGCGACAAATTGATCAAACTAGCTTAGTTAATACCCTAGCTAAAAAATTAGATCGTTCACAACGTCAAATCCTTCTGGATTCTAATGAGGAGTTAGACTATCGCTTAAGGGATGTTTTTGGTCAGTTAAACCAACCTCTTCTGCTTATTCTTGATGATTTCGAGTGGAACTTGGAATGCCCTTCATCCAGCGATGACTACATCCTTAAAGCAGGGGTAGCTCCCCTATTACAAGCTCTCGTTTGGGCGATACAGGAAACCAATTACTATCATCGCCTGATTATTACCTCGCGCTATACCTTTAATTCCCCTCTATTAGAGGAATTTTATCATCTGAAGTCTTTGCCTTCTTTCAAATACAAAGAGTCCGATTTAGAAAAGAAATTGTGGCGGTTAGAGCATTTTAGTTCGGGTAAGATTGATAAAAACTACATAGAAAGAGCTTTAACCCTTGCTGATGGCAACCCCCGTCTTTTGGAATGGCTCAATAATGAGGTTTTAAGTTCAGGGGAGATAGATACAAAGTTGCGGTCATTTGAGAATGAATCTGATGTTACTTGGCGCGATAAGATAGTCTGGCGGTTAGAGGAAAAACCTCAACTTTTGACGGATGAAGCTCTTGAAAAAGTGGTCAGTAATTGCCTAATCTATGAAATTCCAGTTCCTCTTGAAGCTTTAGAAGCGGTTTGTCAATCTGTTTCCAACTATCAGAAAAAATTACAACAAGCACAGGATAAAGGTTTGATCGAGGTAATCCACAATGAAGACAGAGAAACCCTCTACCGCGCCTCCCACATCAAACACATTAACCCCCATATCGAGCTTCCCAAAGATGTCAATCAGCTTTCTGCTTTATCAGGAACAGCAGCCAAGGCTTTAACTGAACTTTGGGGGAATAAAGAAAACGAAAATGAGGAAAGATGGCGCGAGATTTTCCGTCTAGCTTTTGCAGAGACAGAAAACCCCGATCGCTTTCGAGAACAATTCGATAAGATGATCTCGGTGCAACGAAACGAAGAAGCTGATCACGCCTACGAAAAGGAACTGAGAAAACACAGGCAATATCTCAAAGCAAATACAGGGCAAATCTATCAAAAATTAAAGGAGTACCTAGAGCAACAGGATTGGAAAAAAGCCGACTACGAAACCGCTTTCATTATGTACCAGTGGATGGTCATAAAAAATTATACTGACTTTTATGAGCTTTATACAATGGTATCCTTAGACATAATCGATGAGATTGACCGTCTCTGGGTGAAATACAGCGAAGAGAAATTTGGTATCAAGGGACAGGCGAAAATTTACCGTGACCTTGTTGGTGGGACAGGAGAATATAACGATGAAATATGGGATCGTTTTGGCGATCTCGTAGGTTGGAAACAAGGAGAACGATGGTTTAATTTGGGCGATATGGAAGTAGCATATCGTACTCCAGAAACCCATTATAATCACTTCCCTGTACTAATGTACTGCCGAGGAGAATTGCGTTATTGGGACATTTGGAGTGAGGTTTACTGGGGTTTTTATGGGAGGCTGGCTTATCCTGGGATGAATCGGGGTATTGGCTCTCTTCTCTCGCGTCAAGACTTAATCGCGTAGCCTAAGTTATGGAAATTTGCGCGGTGAATAGATAACTTTATGAGAGAATAGAAGGGTAGTGCCATCCTCTAAGCCAGATGTCTATAGCAGAGCTATTCCCCACTTTGAGAAATCTGCCTCGTGCAGACAAGTTGAAGGTAATGCAATTTCTTGTCGCAGAACTAAGCAAAGACGAGGAGCCAAGCCTTAAAAAATCATGAATTATGAATTATGAATTATGAATTATGAATTATGAATTATGAAAGAGATTCGATTTAGCGATCATGCAAAATCAAAAATTGATATTCTTGCTAATCATGGAGTTACTCTTGTCCAAGAATTTATAATTGATACAATTCGGAAACCTGATAAAATAGAGAAGCTCCCAGAACAGAAAATTATCTATCAAAGGAAATTAAATGAAAACTTGGTTTTACGAGTAGTTTGTCGAGAAGTCAGTGCTTTTATTTTAGTAATTACTTTATATCCTGGAAAGAGGTCAAGATATGAAAAATATTAACTATAGCAAAGATGTCGATGCTTTGTTAATAGAGCTATCGGATAAACCAATCAGTTATGCAGAAGATGACGGACAAGTTATCTTACACTATTCTGACGATAATACACTGGTTCTCATCGAAATATTAGAATTCCGAAAATTCATATCAGAAGATGCTGTTACTGAGTTGCTATCAACCTTGTAGCTAGTTTTATAGTCTCTCTTCTCTCGCGTCAAGACTTAAGAGAGTGTAGCACATAGACTTACAAGATTTTGTCAACATTTACGAACGGGTAATTTTCGACGAAGCCATGCGGGTTCTGGGTTTTCGATACCTGTCACCGAGGGGGCAGCCACTCGCCCGATTTTTTTGTAGTATGGTTCCTGCTAGAAAGTTATGAGTGAGAAAATCTTTGTGTTCTTTGTGCCTTTGTGGTTCTTTCTTGCGCTTTTTGGTAATCTTCACTGCTGCCAGTAATTTACTCCCCCAATGGTCTTGGATTATCGTTAGTCCTGTGGATTTTCAATGTTTCGGGCCGCATGAAGTACCGCAATAACATCGATTTGCTCAGGTTTGATATAATAAATTATGCGATAAGAACCCTCGATAACTTCTCGGATCTGCTCAGTTTCAAACTCCGGAACAAGACGACCCGAAAAGGGAAAATTAGCAATCTGTTCTGAGCGTCTGGTCAATCTTTCAACCAGTCTTTGAGCATATTGAGGGGAGTTTTGTGATATGTAGTTGTAGATGGATGATCAATGATTAACGGCGGTTTCTGTCCAGAAAACTTTCATGGCTCTAGCTTGAACTTAGTGCGTACCTCTGCCACAGAAATAACCTTTCCCGCCTCACTATCGGCTAACCCAGCTTCAATTGCCTGTCTCATATAAATC
Source organism: Microcystis sp. LE19-84.1B (assembly GCF_027531875.1). Classification (NCBI taxonomy): domain Bacteria; kingdom Bacillati; phylum Cyanobacteriota; class Cyanophyceae; order Chroococcales; family Microcystaceae; genus Microcystis; species Microcystis sp. LE19-84.1B. The sequence continues at coordinate 26,969 of NZ_JAPZSR010000128.1, forward strand.
TCATACATCAAATCATCCCATGTAGAATTTCTGGCAACTTATCGATTAAATTTCTGGCTTTTTGTTTAATATTTTTTATTTCCATAATGGTTTCCAAAATGACTCCTGACAGTTTACATTATCAACTATTCATTATTAATTAAAAGGGCGATCGCAGAATTACATCTTCTTAAAAAAGAGATTAAACAGCTTAAGCAAAACCCAAAGGTTGAAACTGAGCATCATTGATAATTTTAACCGTTTCCCCCGACTGCTTAATCACAAACAAACCGCGCCGATAGGCATAGACATCTATCCCCTCGTCAATTTCAATACCCGCCACCGCTCCGTAAACCCGAAACTCTCGAAATTGGGGGAAAGCAACCTTAAATCGCTGTAATCGGCTGACAAAATCATCTACATCATCCCTCGACAGTCGAGATTTACATTCCACAGCCACCAACTCGCTCCCATTCACCGCCACAATATCAATCTCCATTGCCGCCCCAGGACGCTTA
>NZ_JAPZSR010000375.1:0-5720 GCF_027531875.1 Microcystis sp. LE19-84.1B
GGAAAAAGTCGAAGATAGTTATGCAATCTTAGTGAAAGATATTGCTGACTTGAAAGGGTTTAAATCCCTGATTATCCCCCTGGTTGTGGCTTTTTTAAGTGCCGTGGTAACTTTGGGATTGCGCGGCTTTTTTCTTGGCAATAAACCTTGATTTTTTATTTCAATAAAGTAGTTATCTGTAAGAGGGTTTTAATTATGACACAAACTAGCGAAACCGTTACCTATTCCCTTGAATCTGTCCTGACAAGAATCGAGAGTAAAATCGACAATCTCCAAAGAGATGTTAATCAAAAATTTGACAATCTCCAAAGAGATATGGATCAGAAAATCGACACTCTCCAAAGAGATGTTAATGATTTGAAGATTGAAACCACAGAAATAAAGGGAGATATTAAAACTCTGACCGAAAAAGTCGAAGGTATCGATAAACGACTAGAAAAAGTTGAAGATAGTTATGCAATCCTAGTTAAAGATATTGCTGACTTAAAAGGGTTTAAATCCCTTATTATCCCCATGGTTGTGGCTTTTTTAAGTGCCGTGGTAACTTTGGGATTGCGCGGCTTTTTTCTTGGCAATAAACCTTAAATATATCAGGGAATATTGTTATCATCAAGTTTATTTTTTACTCTACCAATAAAATCTATGAGTTTTTGTATTAATCCTCATTGTCCCAAACCGAAAAGTATCACGGAGAGTCGTTACTGTCAATCCTGTGGTTCCGACTTGCTTTTAAATGGTAAATATCGAGTCACAAATTTATTGAGTGCCAAAGGTGGATTTGGTAATACCTATGAAGTGATAGATGAACGTAAAATACCCAAAGTATTAAAAGTTCTTACCTACGATTCTAGCAAAGCTATTGATTTATTTCAACAGGAAGCCAATCTTTTAAAACAATTAAATCACCCCGGTATTCCCAAAGGAGAAAACTATTTTATTTATCATCCCCGGGAGAGTCAAACTGCCTTACACTGTTTAGTCATGGAGAAAATTGCTGGTATTGACTTAGAAGAGCATCAAAAACAAAGAGGATTTAAACCGATTGATTATAATCTCGCTTTGGATTGGTTAACTCAGTTAGCCAATATTCTCCATGAAGTTCATAAACATAAATTCTATCATCGTGATATCAAACCCTCTAATATTATCTTAAAACCCGATGGTCAATTAGTTTTAATTGATTTTGGGGCAGCGCGACAAGTGACTAAAACTGTCCTAGCAGGAGGTAAAAATACGGGAATTTATACCCCCGGATATGCTCCTCCTGAACAATCTCTTGGTCACTCTGTCCCCCAATCAGACTTTTATGCTTTGGGCAAAACTTTCGTCTTTTTGTTAACCGGGAAAGAACCCAGTGACCCGAAAATTTATAACATTAATACCAATGAATTTAACTGGCGTAAATATGCACAAAATATCCCTTCTCGATTAGCAGATTTTATCGATAATTTAATGGCAGAAAAACCTATTGATCGACCTAAAGATACCAAAAGTTTGCTAAAAATTATTACTGATATTAAAGCCAATCCCCATCAAACTAAAAAAACTAAAAAATCTTCTCCTGAAAAACCTAAAATTATTCCTATTCCCAATCCGGCACTTATTTCTTTACTCGCCGCAATTTCTCCCAGTTATGCTGGGTTTTGGCTCCGTTTCAAAGCTTCTTTAATTGATTCTTTTATCGTTCTTATTATCGCCGCTTTATTAGGTGGTTATATCTGTTTTCGCTTACAACAATGGTCGGTTTTTCAAGATTTAAATCTCAACTTTAATATTCCCAAAGAAATCTGGGTTTACTATGCGGCAGCATTAAGTGCAGCTGGAACAACAATTATCGGGTTTGCTTTATTTATAGCGGCAATTATCTATAATATTCAAGCCAAAGTTAACTTTACTCACGAGCATATTGCTATTCTTAGCGCCCTCGGTTTAGGAATAGTTATTAAATGGTTATATTATGTTTTCTTAGAATATCTTTTTAAAGCCACTATTGGTAAAATGTTTTTTGATTTATCTGTCACCGATAGCCAAGGCCGACGCATATCTTTTGCGAGAGCAAATCGCCGCTACTTACTAAAATATCTCTCCACTACTCCCTTATATTTGGGCTTTTTACTGGCAGCCTGGACAAAGAAAAAACGCGCCCTTCATGACATGATTTCTGGTACACAAATCCGCAAGAAAAAGTAACCAGATACTAGAAAAGTAGGGAGATGAGAGCGGTACGAATAGGATAAAATTAACTACAATAGGGACAAGATATTCCTGCTCGGTAATTGGGGGACTGTTTATCTTTTTCATCGATGGGATGACCGCAAGCGAGACACATTTCATAATGTCCTACCTCTAGATTAGCTGTTAGGGCCACTCTTTGATCAAAAACAAAACATTCTCCTTGCCAAAGACTCTGATCGGCACTAACTTCTTCTAAGTATTTCAAAATACCTCCCTCTAGCTGATAAACTTGAGAAAAGCCTTGATTTAATAAAAAAGCTGCCGCCTTTTCACAGCGAATTCCCCCCGTACAAAAAAGAGCTATTTTTTTATCGTTAATACTATCAAAATTTTCCTGAATATACTCAGGAAATTGGCGAAAATGCTGTATTTCTGGGTTAAGCGCTCCCGCAAAAGTACCGATCGCCACTTCATAATTATTACGAGTATCGATCACTACCACGTCCGGCTCTTTCAGCAATTGGTTCCACTCTTCAGTTTTGAGATGAATTCCTGTTTTTTCGAGAGGATTAGCCTTGGCTTGACCAAAAGTCACAATTTCCTTTTTTAAGCGAATTTTTAAGCGTTGAAAGGGCAAATAATCACAAACAGACTCTTTCACTTCTAGATTAGCTAAACGAGTATCGGTTTTTAACCAACTAATCACCTCGGCGATCGCTTGATGGTTCCCGGCGATCGTTGCGTTAATCCCCTCGGCTGCCAGCAGAATAGTTCCTTTAATTCCTCTTTCTTGGCAGTATTTTTGTATTTCTGGCTGTTTTTGACGATAATCTGACAAAGCCACAAACTGGTAAAAAGTGGCGACTAGATAAGACATGGCAAGTAAGGGAAAAATTAACTTGTAATATTTTTCACTATAGGTTATGATAACGAAAGTGTCCTAAAAACCAGATCGGGGGTTTAGCTCAGTTGGTAGAGCGCCTGCTTTGCAAGCAGGATGTCAGCGGTTCGAGTCCGCTAACCTCCATAGTCCTGACTGATTCCCCTGCGCTTGGTGATTAGCTCAAGTCTTCTTGGGGAGACAATTAGCTAGTTAATTATTAAATGATGTCTCGTACCTATCAAGCTACTGGAATCAATCTACAAGGAATGGCCTTCGGAGAAGCCGATCGCCTCTTAACTATTTTGACCGCCGAATATGGTTTAATTAGAGCCATCGCTCCCGGTGCGCGCAAGTATAAATCTTCCCTCCGGGGTAGAAGCGAACTATTTGTGGTCAATAATCTGTTGATAGTCGCCGGAAAATCCCTAGATAAGGTCGTTCAAGCTGAAACTATCGAATCTTATCCCAAATTAAGTCAGAATCTCGCCAAACTCACCGTTAGTCAATACCTCTGCGAACTGGTTTTGGCGATCGCAATGAGCGAACAACCCCAGAGGGAATTATACGAATTAATCTGCAGCCATCTGGCCAGAATTGAAGTCCTCGACGAAAATCAATACATACTTCCCTACCTTTGTCAAGCAATTTTTCATTTCTTAATAATTGCTGGCTTAGTGCCGCAAGTCCATAACTGCCTGTTGACGGGAAAAGCTTTAATTGGGGACAATTGCCTAGGATTTAGTTTCGAGGCAGGGGGAATAATAGATCTAGCTGCCCTAACAGAAACAATCAACCCGCCCAAAATCGATAGTAAACTGACGTTGCAAGAACTGCAATTACTGCAATGCCTAGGAAAACCCGATTTTCCCCCAGAAGAAAACCTTACCTCAGAACTAGCTTGGATTAACCTCGATCGCCTGCTACGCCGCTATACTCAATATCATCTGGGAAAAACTTTTCGCTCCTCGGCATTAGTTGAGGGTTTATCTCCCTTAGAATTTTAAACAGATAGCAAAAATCATCATAATGCAACTGTTTGACTCAGAAACTGACGACGCTACGTCTAGCGACTCCCCCACTCCTGTTTTTAATTCTTCCGATTCCTCACCGAGGCAATCCGACGCAGAAACCATGAACCGCTTGCCTAAACGTGCGCCCAAATCCAATCCCAGTCAGGGTTTTGCCCCAGTGCTAGAAAACCCGCGCTTTCTCATTCTCTGGGCGGGGGGAATTTTTTCCCAATTAGCGGATAAATTCTATTTAGTCCTGATGATCTCCCTAATTGCCACCCATTACCAAAAAGCCGATCAGTCGATTAGTGGCTGGGTATCGGCGATAATGATTGCTAATACAATTCCGGCGGTGTTAGTGGGTTCGGTGGCGGGTGTATATGTTGATAGATGGTTAAAAAAACAAGTTTTAGTTATTTCTAACCTTTTACGCGGGGCTTTTGTCCTCGTCATTCCCCTATTATTATGGTTAGTGCGCGAGCAAAATTTAGCAATTCCCCTCGGTTGGTTGCCTGACGGTTTAAGAAATTGGCATTACCGGCTACAAGGAGAATTTAACTTACCCTTCGGTTTTTTCCTGTTGTTAGTCATTACTTTTCTTGTCTCCACCTTAACCCAATTTTTTGCCCCTGCCGAACAATCTACCCTGGCATTAGTAGTAAAACGTCGTCATCTTCTACCCGCTAATTCCCTCAACACTTTAACCACCATGGCAGTATTAATTATCGGTTTTGCCATCGGTGAACCTCTATTAGCTTTTGCCGATAGCATTTTCGGCACTAGAGCCGGACAATTTGATATTGGCAAAGTGATGATTGTCGGTGCTTTTTATATAATTGCCGGTTTAATTCTAATTATCTTGCGAACTAACGAAAAATATATTATTCCTACCGCAGAACAGCCCCATGTTTGGGAAGATATCCGCGACGGCATTCGTTACCTCAACAAAAATCATAAAGTTCGTAACGCTCTAATTCAATTAGTCATTTTATTCTGTATTTTTGCCGCTCTATCAGTATTAGCTGTCAGTATGGCTGAAAAACTACCCGGGTTAAAAGCCTCTCAATTCGGCTTTTTATTAGCCTCCTGTGGTGCAGGAATGGCAGTTAGTGCCATTACTTTGGGTTATTGGGGTCAAAAATTCTCCCACACCCGATTAAGTCTCTGGGGTTCCCTGGGTATGGCGGCAGCTTTAATCGGTTTATCCCTAGCAACAAAGAGTTTAATTTTAGCCTTCGCTATGACGGCTTTATTAGGGATTTTTGCCGCTTTAGTCGGGGTTCCCATGCAAACTACCCTACAGGCAGATACACCCCCCGAAATGCGCGGTAAAGTCTTTGGTTTAGAAAATAATGCCGTTAATATTGCCCTCTCTTTACCATTAGCTGTTGCGGGTATCGCCGAAACTCAATTCGGACTGCGACCGGTACTATTAGCTTTAGCAGTTATGGCAGTTATCGGCGGTGGTTTTACTTGGTATGTTTCTCGCAATTTATCTAAAGATTAGCGGAACTTTTCAGTTATCAGTTATCAGTTATCAGTTATCAGTTATCAGTTATCAGTTATCAGTTATCAGTTATCAGTTATCAGTTATCAGTTATCAGTTATCAGTTATCAGTTATCAGTTATCAGTTATCAGTTATCAGTTATCA
>NZ_JAPZSR010000483.1:0-30914 GCF_027531875.1 Microcystis sp. LE19-84.1B
TCAATCAACAGAAATTGAAGTCAAAAATCTAGACCATCTGGGATTAGTAGCCGGAATTATCGATGAAATAGGAATCGTTGAAATTATCAACGAACAAGTCTCAATTGAGCGAGGAGAAATTGTCACAGCGGGGCAAGTCGTGAAAGCAATTATCCTGAACGGATTGGGATTTGTCTCCCGGGCCTTGTATTTATTTCCTCAATTTTTTGAAGATAAAGCAACCGAACATCTGCTGGGAGAAGGCATCGAAGCAAAACACCTGAATGATGATAAAATTGGTCGAGTAATGGACAAACTTTATCAACTGGATGTTTCGGGGATTTTCCTACTCATTAGTTTAGCCGCCGTCAAAAAATTTGGTGTAGCAACCGAGAACTCCCATTTAGATTCGACTTCTCTATCAGTAGAAGGAGAATATAACAAGGAATACCCAACAGTAGAAATCCTGAAATCAGGAGCAGTGGGAGAAGAAATTGAAACCAGACAACAGCCAATAAAAATTACCCACGGATACTCCCGCGACCGACGACCTGACTTAAAACAATTTATGATTGACTTAATCGTAAGTGGGGATGGAGATGTACCTTTATTCCTGAAAGTAGGGGACGGAAATGAAGCAGACAAAGCGGTTTTTGGTCAAATCGCCCGAGAATTTCAAAAACAAGTTGACTTTGACAGTTTAATAGTCGGCGATAGCGCCCTCTATAGCAAAGAGAATTTAAAACTAATGAAAGAAATGCGTTGGTTGTCTCGAGTCCCCTTCAGCATTAAAGAGGCTCAAGAGTTAGTCGATAGCATCTGGTGAAAAAGAGTTAACCGATGCAGAAATACCGGGTTATTCCTGGCGGGAAACAAGCTCTAACTATGGGGGAATAGAACCAAGATGGTTGCTAGTTGAAAGTCAAGCTAGACAAGAATCAGACTTGAAAAAATTAGAGAAAAAAATCGAGCAGGAAAAGAATTCTGCCCAAGAAAAAATCCGCCAACTATCCCGAAGAGAATTTGAGAATAGAGCGGTGGCGTTGGCGATAGCCAAAGGATTATCTGACTCCTTAAAATATCATCAGTTAACTGAGATTAAAGTCAATCTCATTCCGCCTGAGTCTCAGCAGTCAAAACTTAAATCAAAAGACGATTTACCCTCTCAAAGCTATCAAGTTCAAGCCAAATTAGAGTTGAATTTGACCGCCATTGAGAGGCTAAAGAAACGAGCAGGACGATTTGTTTTAGCAACTAACGATTTGGAGAAACAACGATTAAGCAGTGAGGATATACTCAAAAAATATAAAGGGCAACAAGCTCCAGAAAGAGGATTTTCTTTTCTCAAAGACCCCTGCTTTTTTGCCCACAGTGTCTTTCTCAAATCTCCCCATAGAATCGAGGTCATGGCCATGCTCACGTTGCTCGTGCCTGCTGGTTTATACTATTGGTCAAAGACAACTTCGTCTGAACTTAAAACAGCAGGAGACGGGACTGAAAAATCAGTTGGGTAAGTTAACTGACCGACCAACATTACGCTGGATATTTCAGAACTTTCAAGGGATTCATCTCCTACGTATTCAAGACAATCAAAAGATTAGCAACTTAACGGATGAGAGGCGCAACATTTTGAGATTTTTTCCCAAACCTTGCCAGGAATATTATCTCTTATCTTGACCAGATGGATTGACTTCAAGGGGTGACAAAACTTAAGCACTACTCGAACATCTCGACGCTAGATGTTAAGTCTGATTGCCCAGCCATTCTCAACAAGCACTGTTTATTGCGAATGACTGGGGGAACCCTGGAATTTTCGGCTTAGTTGCCGGCAGCTTGCCGCCAACTCACTCCTCTAGATAAGTATTTTGACTCACGCCCCTTCCTCTTTCGAGACGTTGTGACACTTAGGGTGCGGAATGTGGGATCAGAAGAGGAAAGATGCAATGCTCCGGTGCTGATTCGGAGCATCTTTCAATTTGACAACGCCAAAATATGAACAATCGCGTGTAAGCATCCCACCGAAAAGCTGATGCGCTCCGGGGTTTGGGGGCGGCGCCACGCCCCCAACGGGGGGTTTGGGGGGTTCTATCCCCCAAAAGCTTGGATTGAGTGATAAAACTGAAAGTAACACACCCAATTTTAGGAGAAAGTTTCCCTTGAAAAATCCCAAATTAGTAGATTTACAAAAATGAGATGCACCCCAAGCAAAACAATCAGACTTATAATATAATTGTATTGATTGTCGCTTGTTGCTAGAATCACCCCAAATTGACTCAATGGGTTTATAAAAGATGACAACCCTAGATATTGCTACTGATATTGTCTGTCCTCCCACCGATTTATGGAGTGATGAACCACCCGTGGAAAGTGATCTGCATTTACAACAAATTATTTTATTATTATCTTGTCTTGATTGGCTCTGGCAAGATAGAAACGATTACTATGCCTCGGGTAATTTGACTATTTATTATAACGAAAGACAACTGAAACAGCGAGATTTTTGTGGACCAGATTTTTTCGTGGTTTTAGATACAGAGAAACGTCCCCGGAAAAGTTGGGTTGTCTGGGGAGAAGGGGGTAAATATCCCAATCTAATCATCGAAATTCTCTCCGATTCCACCGCTAATGTGGACAGAAAAGCCAAAAAGGAACTATATCAGCATACTTTCCGGACTCCTGAATATTTTTGGTTTGATCCTAATACCTTAGAATGGCAAGGATTCACTTTAATCGAGGGACAATACCAACCGATTACCCCCAATGAAAACGGTTATTTATGGAGTAAGCAACTGGGATTATATTTAGGAATTTTTGCCAATAAATTACGCTATTTCACCGAATCGGGCGAATTGGTTCCCACCCCTCAAGAGTCGGCCCGACAGGAAAGATTAGCCAAAGAACAGGAAAGATTAGCCAAAGAAAGAGAACAACAACGGGCAGAAAAATTAGCCCAAAAGCTGCGAGAATTGGGCATTAATCCCGATGAAATTGCTTAAATATCCGGTTGGGGGTGTTAGGGTGGAAACCATGGCGCAATTTTTCCTTAATTGCTAGGCATTAAAACGAGTAATCCGAAACTCTGATTCTAGCCTAGAAATCATGGCAAAATCTCCACACTGATGTTACAATAATGACCAAGGGCAACAATCTTCAAATATAATTAATGCCATGGTGCAAAAAATAGCTTTTTTTAATCATAAAGGTGGAGTCAGCAAAACTACAACCACTTTTAACCTTGGTTGGATGCTTGCTGAGAAGGGCAAAAGAGTAATTATTGTCGATACCGATCCCCAATGTAACTTAACTGGTATGGCTTTGACTAATGAAAGTGAAGATAGGGAGGAAAGACTACAAGCAATCTACAATACTTACTCTAATATTAAAACAGCTTTAGCACCTGCTTTTGAGTCTCAACCGAGATTAATTGAAGCTGTGGACTGTATTCCTATTGATGGTCGTGATGACTTATTTTTACTGCCCGGTCATGTGGGGTTGGCTGAATATGAAGTTAGCCTAGGTCTTGCTCAAGAACTTAGCGGGTCAATTCAGACTTTAAAAAATCTCCCCGGTGCGATTACATATTTATTAGACGAAACTGCCGAAAGATTTCAAGCTGACTATATTTTAATCGATATGAGTCCCAGTTTGGGGTCAATCAATCAAAATATACTGATGACCAGCAACTTTTTTATTGTGCCAACCACGCCAGATTTTTTCTCGGTTATGGCTATCGATTCTTTAGCTAAAATATTGCCTAAGTGGCACCAATGGGCTAAGGCAGCTAGTGCTTTACCAATTCTCAAAACCGCCAACTATCCCTTCCCCGAAGTTAACCTACATTTTTTGGGAACTATTGTTCAGAACTATCGAATCAGAGGTGGTCAAGAAACAAAAGCTTTTCAAAACTGGATTAACGAAATCGAGAAAAATATTGGCGATAAAATGATTCCAGCCCTAGAAAAAAATGGCATGATGCTACCGAAATTTATCTACGACAAGAATGGTGTACCAGACTGCTGTACTCTAGTAAAAATTCCTAATTTTAATAGTCTTATTGCCAGTTCTCAAAAGCATCAAGTGCCTGTTTTTGCGCTAACTGCTGAACAATTAGAATGGCAAGGTAAAGTGTTAGATAAAGCCCAAGAAAAACAAGAAGAATTTAAAAATATTTTTTCTGACTTGGCAGACAAAGTTATCGGTCTTACCTCCGAGATTTATGCAGTTAGCAATTGAACAATTTCGCCTTAGCATTGCCCGCGTTCGTGACTTGATCGCTATCCACAATTCCCTCAAATCTCAGACTACTTCGGCCCTAGATGTATCGGATATCCTCAGAGCCGCTTTAGTCCTGACTGTGAGCGCTTTAGATTATTATATTCACGAAGTGGTTACTCTAGGAATGCTAGAAATTTATCGAGGCCAACGTTCAGAACCTTCTCCCACTCCTAACAGTTCTCAATCTGCCTTTTCTCGTTTTCAAGTCTCCTTGGATGGCGCACGACAAGAACGATTGATAGCTATTAGTATTAGCTCTTGGCTAGAGAACGAAATTCAACAAAACTACGGTTCTTTTTTTGGTCAAGAATCTCGCTCAATTTCCGAGGTACTACCAATGATTGAAAATCTCCTCACCAACAAACTTAATAGTAATTATTGGCTAGAGGCTGAAATTAGAGAAAACCTCAGATATAAAAGCTTTCAACAACCGGACAAGATAGCGGAGGCCATTAGATTAATTTCAGCCAAGAAATTGTGGGAAGAAGTGGCCAGCAAACTAAATAAACCAGCCAAAGATATTAAAAGCCAACTTAGCATAATTGTTGAGCGAAGGAACAAAATCGCCCATGAAGCTGATATAGACCCGAGTTATGGCATTGGTAGTCGCTGGAATATCGATGAAAATATGATTAATGATGCCGTTACCTTTATAGAACAGCTTGTTGAAAATATCCATCAGGTACTTGAGGACATCCACTAGCCGAAAATTTCCCCGGCAGTCCAGCAATAAATACTTATGATTTCTCTGGGAATTATAACAATTATTAAATAATGTGTAGTTTTGTATACTGATGTCAAGAACTTAGCTACAATATCAAGTGGCGTAAGATATATAGAGATTAGCTAGTGAGTCGGCATCAAGACAGTCAAACTGACCGGAAACGAGAAGAAACACAGTTCACTCCTTACAGTGCAGAAGCGATCGCTCAACAATACCGTTACAAACCTTGGCAATTGTTCGGTCGCGCTTTCGTGATTACTTGGTCTTTAGGATTATTTCTCCTCAGTCTCCTCTGGGACAAATGGACAAAGCAAGAAGAAGCCAATAAATACAAGCGTGCCAGCGAACTTAGGCAAATTCTCACCCGTTTGGGTCCCACCTTCATCAAAGTCGGTCAAGCTCTCTCTACCCGCCCCGACCTCGTTCGCAAAGACTTTTTAGACGAATTAGTTAAACTGCAAGACCAACTTCCCCCCTTCGATAACGACATCGCTTTTGCCCTTATCGAGACAGAATTGGGAATGCCTGTAGAAAAAGCCTATCGAGAAATATCCCCCACCCCTGTGGCTGCCGCTAGTTTAGGACAGGTTTATAAAGCTATTCTACCCACCGGCGAAGAAGTAGCCGTTAAAGTGCAAAGACCGGGGCTGCGGGCGCTTTTAAGCCTCGATTTATACCTAATGCGCTGGGCTGCCCAAAAATTCGGTCGTTTATTACCCCTCAATCTCGGCCATGACCTCACCCTGATTGTCGATGAATTCGGAACCAAACTCTTTGAGGAAATCGACTATCAAAACGAAGGTCGCAACGCTGAAAAATTCGCCACCAACTTCCAAAATAACCCCGAAGTTAAAGTTCCCAGTATCTACTGGCGTTATAGTGGTCGCCGCGTCCTCACCCTAGAATGGATTGATGGCTATAAACTCACCGATACCGAGAATATCAAAGCTTTAGGATTAGACCCCAATAGTATCGTTAAAATCGGCGTAACCTCTGGATTACAGCAACTCCTCGAACACGGCTTTTTCCACGCTGATCCCCATCCGGGTAATCTTTTCGCCACCTTTGATGGTCGCATGGCCTATATCGATTTTGGCATGATGGACCAGTTAGAGGAGGAAACTAAAGAAACCCTCGCTAGTTGCGTCGTCGATTTAATTAACAAAGACTACGAAAACCTAGCCGCCAACTTTGTCAAACTGGGATTTTTAACCCCAGAAACGGATATAAAACCAATTATTCCGGCTCTAGAACGGGTTTTAGGCAATGCCATCGGTCAAAGGGTCGGTGACTTCAATTTCCGCACTATTACCGATGAGTTCTCCGAATTGATGTACCAATATCCCTTCCGGATTCCCGCCAAATTCGCCCTGATTATTCGTTCCCTCGTCACCCAAGAAGGGGTGGCCCTTACCCTCGATCCTAACTTCAAAATCGTCCAAGTAGCCTATCCCTACGTCGCTAAACGTCTCCTGACTGGGGAATCGCCCCAACTGCGGCGGCGTTTACTGGATGTGCTGTTCAAAGACGGTAAATTCCAGTGGCAACGCCTAGAAAACATGATTACAATGGCTCGCTCGGAAAGTAACTTCGATTTACTGCCCACCGCGCAATTAGGCATCACTTTTCTTCTCTCGGAAGAAGGTCGTTATCTGCGTCGTCAATTGCTATTAGCTTTAACGGAAGATGACCGTCTCCATACCGCCGAAGTGCAACGTCTCTGGGGTTTAATTCAAGGAGAATTGCAACCGCGGCGACTCTTGGATGTGGCCATGAGCGCTTTTCGGGAATTATCGTCCCAAGGTGTGGCCGCTGTCCTTCCGCGAGAAACCAGTTCGCGTTAAAGTGTTTAAGGTCATCATCGGTTAATCACTTTTTCTATGGATTATTATTTTCTGCCCCAACCGCCCTATTTTCTAGTTTTTGCCGGTTTATTTATCGGTATTACCTGCGGGGCCGCTTTTGAAGCTAGTCTCAAGCAAGTGGTTAACAATTGGTATAAAAATAAGGGTTCAGACGATCAAAATCTTTTAAAATCCAGTTCCTTACAAATTCCTTTTATTGGTATTTGTGTAGGAATCTGTCTTTTCCTGGCCTCGGGATTAGATATATTTATTCTCAATGGTTGGGTTGCCTACGCTATCTCTCTCCCCATGACTATCTTTATTGGTGGTTTGGTTTGGAGTCAGTTAGGGGAATTATTAGGCCAATTACAGCGCGGCGGTTCTAAAGAAATTGACCTCGATTATCGGGGATAATTAGGAGGCAGCAAACATTTAGGACTAAGATAATAGGTGTTAGCAGATAGGAAAGATCAACTCCCCCACAACTAACACCAAAACCCTAGTTATACCCAATTTCCCAGCTATTTTGGCCCGCGATTTTTAGATGCAAAAACCTTTAGCATGGCATTGGCGATCGCTTCCTCTGCATCAGCGCACTGGTTCCGAGGTTTTTGCCTGCTTATTCTGCCAAGATGCGATCGCTACTTTACTAGAAAGTCCCTATCCGAGTAATTCCCTTTCCCGTTACTCTCTTTGTGCTGGTTCCCCGCGTCAGCTTTGGACCCCCGCACTAGGGGAAATTTTGCCCTTTTTAAGCAGTTTACTCCCCCAAACCCGATGTGATCATCTTCCCGATCATCTTCCCTTCCATGGCGGTTGGTTGGGGTGGTTAGGCTATGATTTAGCTTGGGAGATAGAAAAATTACCGGACAGGAAAGCTGATACTCTCCCTTTTCCTGTCGCTTATTGGTATGAACCGGATAGTTTTGCCATTCTCGATCACCAAGCACAAATTCTCTGGTTAGCTGCCACTAAACCTGAAGATTTAGATAAATACGAACAATCTTTAACCACTAACCCTGATTTTGAGTTGATCGATCCCCATCCTTCTCCCTTAATCTTTTATACCTCTCAACTCGACTACGAAAAAGCTGTTAAAAAAGCCTTAGATTATATCAGAAAAGGCGATATTTTTCAAGCAAATTTATCCCTAAGATTTCAAAGCACAACTAGGGCAAAAGGATGGCAAATTTATCGCAGTTTACAACAGATTAACCCTTCTCCTTTTGCCAGTTATTGGCGCACCCCTTGGGGAGAAATGATTAGTTGTTCTCCCGAAAGATTGGTAAAATTAGAAAGGGGAATAGCCAGCACTAGACCGATCGCTGGAACCCGTCCCCGGGGTAAAACCGAGGCACTCGATCGACAATTGGCCGAGGAATTATTAACTAATAAAAAAGAACGGGCCGAGCATATTATGCTAGTAGATCTAGAACGTAATGATCTGGGTAGAGTTTGTGAATGGGGATCGGTTGATGTGGATGAATTACTGACGATCGAGCGTTATAGCCATGTTATGCACTTGGTCAGTAATGTTCAAGGAAAATTAGATAAAAAGTATCATGCTATTGATTTAATTAAAGCTCTTTTCCCCGGGGGAACAATTACCGGTTGTCCGAAAGTTCGCTGTCTAGAAATTATCGAAGAATTGGAACCGATGCGACGCAATTTATTCTATGGTTCCTGTGGCTATATTGACCTACGGGGTCATTTAGATTTGAATATTCTCATCCGTACCCTATTAATGACCACTCAAGGGAATTTGAACACCGTTTGGGGACAAGTGGGAGCGGGAATAGTTGCCGATAGTGATCCCGAAAAAGAATGGTTAGAATCCCTTCATAAAGCTGAGGCACAATTAATCGCTTTACGTTCTTTTTAATTTTTGATTTCAACAAAATAACCTAAGTAGGTAGGCATTAAAAATTATCAGATGCCCCCCTTATTAAGGGTGGATTAAGGGGGGTACCGATCCCCCCTTATCAAGGGGTATCCCCCCGCCTTCGGCTTCCCCCCTTATCAAGGGGGGCTAGGGGGGATCGAAGCTAAAATCAATGTTTAATTTAATTATAACCAGCTACCTATTGTTGCATCGAAAACCGATCTTTTTACTTTTTACTTAATCTGCTATTTTGTAGGATAGCTTCCGATCTTGAACCCTATTCATGAATCAAATTTCTATCGCTGTTACTTTTTTTCTTAGTTTAGTCTTGACCTCGCTTCCCTTTTTACTTTTGGGGACAGCCGTTTCCAGTTTTTTGCTGGTTTTCGTCAATAAACAGCGATTAGCGGCGATATTTCCCCGTAATCGAGTCTTAGGAGCGATCGTTGGCAGTGCCATCGGATTAATCCTACCGGTCGGACAATACGGCACGATTCCCGTCGCTAGAAGATTCTTATTAGAGGGAGTACCTCCAGGAGTGGTGTTTAGCTTTCTCACCGCTGCACCTACCCTAAATATCGTCACTCTTTGGCTAACTTGGCAGACTTTCAGCTATTCTAGTATTTTCTTCTATCGATCGCTTTCGGTCTGGTTAATGGCAATTGTTATCGGTACTCTCTTTAGTTTCTATCGGGAAAAACCCCGCACCGATAGCGAAATTCCCCTAGAATCGAGTTTAGTTCTTTCCGGTAGTTTTTTACCGGAGGAAGCAGCCAGTCAACCCCTACAAAGAGTCGGCAGTCTTGTTTATGAGTATAAAACTAGAGATAGGCAAGCTTGGCCAATTTCTGTGCAGTTATTTCTCGATAACTTTATCGATGAAGCGCTGGAATTAGGGGGATTATTAATTATTGGCTGTGCGATCGCTAGTGTCTTTCAGCTATTATTACCTCAGAGTCAATTAATTGCCTGGGGGGATACTCCCGTTACTCAAATTCTCGTGCAGTTGTTCTTTGGTTTCACCCTCGCTGTTAATGCTAGTCTTAGCACTTTTGTCCCCGGTTCTTTAATTACTAATCTGTCCGTGGGTTCCACTCTAGCTTTTTTACTGGTCGCTTCCCTCATTGATATTAAAGCTTTTATCCTCCTCCTATCAGCTTTCCGTCCTAAAATCGTCCTTTATTTCGGAATTTTATGCCTGTTAATGACTTTTTTAGTGGCTCTAATCCTCAGTTTTTATCTAGGTTGAATTTCTTCCGGGTCAGAAAAATTTTCTCTTGACAAAGGCGACTTGACATGATATTATATTCATAATGGAAAAGCCGTGCGCCTGCGAACCCTATTTTCCAACGGTCTTAACTATGATTGATGTGATTATTGGATTGACTATGATTGGTTCATTCAATCAATCAATCTTCATCTCTAATCCACTCTTAACTAGCTCCCTAGTCATAGTTCATCATTCAATCATTCCCATCATAGTCGATGATTGGTGGTGGGTTACTGGACTAGGTAATAGGTGTAGGGGTAATTCATGAATTACCCCTACAATCGGCTAGGTTTGTCTGGATGTTGTTAAATTTTCTCTTGACAAAGGCGACTTGACATGATATTATATTCATAATGGAAAAGCCGTGCGCCTGCAAACCCTATTTTCCTAAGCATTTAAACTCTAACTCATCTTGATTCTGCTTGCTGAAGTTATAAGAAAGGATTCTCGAAGAAGGGGCTTAGGCTGCACCTCATATTTGTGACTTTCTCTCAGTTATGGTGAGCAGCAGAAGTTATTAAAAGAGGGCGAATGCAATTCGCCCCTACAATCAGATGATTGCGCCAATGGTAGGGGCGCAATCATTGCGACCAAAATTTAACCCGTTTACTTGTCCTGTTTATTTGACTTTTTAGATTTAGCTAGGTTGTGCTTGAAGAAAGCACCAAATCCTAATACACCTAAGCCGAAAATCGTGCTGGGTTCAGGAACGGATGCAGATTGGGAAACGGCAAGGTTTAATTCCCCTGTATTATCGACGAAGATATCGTCGTTAATTCCTAGTTGAAGTTGAGTTGCACCGACTGGAATGGAAACTGTACGTCCTAACCCAATAGCAAAAGGTGTACCGATGATCGCTCCAGTTGCATCAGCAAACGTACCTACTAGCTGATTTAGGTAGGTATCCCAATCAGCCATCATATATTTGCTGGGAAACTGTAATCCGCTACTCCCTCCAAAGTTATTTGTGATGTATGTAGATGGAGAGCCGAAATAACCTTTTGCATCTACTTCAGGAGAAGCTCCATAAGCATTGGTTTTCCCATTGAGATAATTAATTGTCAGAGTATTCCCTGCGGTAAAATCTAACCCAGAACTGCTATTGATTATACTTGGAGCTATGTGATCGCTCACCCCATATTTATAAGCTGTATTCAGAGTCGTATTATTCCAAAGCCAAGGACCAGCTTTGCTGTTAACGGTTACCGGAATTGTAATACTGGCCGCTTGTACTCCACTGGCGATGGAGATACTGATAAGTATCCCCCCCCCCCGATGGAGTTTTTGATAAGTTTTGCTAATGTCACAAATAAATGCCGCCTAAAAAGTGTTGTTGAGCTTGCAATTACGCCGTAGCCTACCAAAAATGACAGGCGTTGTCAAGTGTGAAGATAATCGCGCATCAGAGCAGACTTGACAACGCTTTAAGAGCAAAGCTTTCGTTGTGTCGCAATTCATTCTTCATATTCTGATCTGACAACGCCAAAATTTAGGCACTTTTTCCCTGAAAATTAGGTAATTGACCCCCTGAAAAACCCCACACCCCACACCCTGCCCCCAGGAAAAGCTTTTTGCCGCCAACCTTAAATAAGTGATAGAACAGTTGTTCGACCATTAAGATTTTGTGATAATACCGGGTAAGTGTGATCTAAAGTACAGCTTTTTTTGGGAAAGTTTCTCCATCGGTGCTGCCTTGGGTCGCCAATATGATAGAATGCCAGTAAATTGATACAAAACTTTACTTCAAGGTGAATCTATGCCGTTTACGATCGAATCAGCGCGGAGCATTTTCCCCAACACGCTATCAGCGGATGTGGTTCCTGCCACGATTGCGCGTTTCAATCAGCTGAATACCGAAGATCAACTAGCCTTGATTTGGTTTGCCTACCTAGAAATGGGCAAAACCATCACCGTTGCCGCCCCCGGCGCTGCTAGTATGGTCTTTGCCGAAAAAACCATGAATGAAATTCGGCAGATGTCACCCTTGCAACAATCGCAGGTGATGTGCGACTTAGCTAACCATGCTGACACCCCGGTTTGTCGCACCTACAGCACTTGGTCTGCTAATATCAAACTGGGATTCTGGTATCAATTAGGACAATGGATGGAAAATGGCAGTGTTGCCCCAATTCCCAAGGGTTATGAACTATCTGCTAATGCCAGCGCCGTTTTAGACGGGATTAAAAAATTAGAGTCGGGACAACAAATCACCGTTCTGCGGAATTGTGTGGTGGATATGGGCTATGATCCCAAGAAACTGGGCGATTATAACCGTATTTCCGAACCCGTGGTTCCTCCCCAAAATATTGCCGAACGGACCAAAGTTAGCATTGAAGGCGTTACCAATGCCACCGTCCTCAACTACATGGACAACCTCAACGCGAATGACTTTGATGTATTAATTGAATTATTCACCCCTGACGGCGCTCTGCAACC
This sequence comes from Microcystis sp. LE19-84.1B, assembly GCF_027531875.1. Taxonomy (NCBI): domain Bacteria; kingdom Bacillati; phylum Cyanobacteriota; class Cyanophyceae; order Chroococcales; family Microcystaceae; genus Microcystis; species Microcystis sp. LE19-84.1B. The sequence continues at coordinate 12,411 of NZ_JAPZSR010000483.1, forward strand.
ACCTTTCCAACGTCCCGTCGTCGGTAAAGAGGCAGTATATCGCTTTTTCCGGGAAGAATGCCAAAATTTGAAATTAATCCCCGAACGCGGTGTGGTGGAACCCGCCGATGACGGTTTTACTCAGATTAAAGTGACGGGAAAAGTACAAACTCCTTGGTTTGGTGCAGGTGTGGGTATGAATATGGCATGGCGCTTCCTCCTAACTCCTGATAATAAAATTTTCTTCGTAGCGATCGACTTATTAGCTTCTCCGAAAGAATTATTAAACTTTGCCCGTGGCTAAATAGCTACTGAGAGAAATCATTAAAAATTCTGATGAAACTTATTAGAGTTCCTTGTCAAGTGAACTCTTTTTTTTATACAATTAAAAGGCTGACTTAAAAAAATTGGTAAATACACCGGTTTCTTCTCCGATCTAGGTAAGAATAACTAAACATCATTCTTAACAGGTGTCGGCGAAAAGAGTCGAGGTAGTTCAAAAACCCAAAATTATCATCCCTAAAACTAAAATCATGCCTATGAGTGAAATAATTTGGTCAGATACCGAACAAGAAATTGCTCAAACTGCTTTCCAAAAAGCCTATCAGCGCGAAACTAGCACTTTAATAGAACATATTAAAGAACAGTCTGGTCAGATCACGGTTTTAGATGATATCTGGCAAATGCACGATTATCTAAGCGCCCGACGACATCAGATTGATGGTAAATATGACTATCGCTATACTTCCCTAATTTTTGTCTTTGCTCAACTATTAAAGGAAGGATGGTTAAAGCTAGAAGATCTCAACGGTTTGGAAAAAGATAAACTAGCGAAAATCGCTGCTCTCTCGCGAATGTAAATTAATGATTAGCATTAAGCTATCAGCTTTCCGCTTCCAGTTGGGTGACTAAAAAATTCATCTCTAGATAATCAACACCGTCTTAAGTTTTTCCTAAGCGGCAACCAATTCCGCTAGAATGAGTCAATCATTCCGATCGCTTTTCGCTTGTTTTGCACCTTTGGTTTATGTTCAAAAATCTTTTACTTCCCCTAGGAATATCTATCTTTCTCGGTGTTTGTCAGTCTTTGTCAGCCGCCGAATCAGCTATCATCAAATACTACATCTTCCAAGGGTCCGTATCGGTATCAGAATTAAAGCAATTGAGCGAAACAGGCGAATTAGCCCCCGCTTTAGCGGCACAATTAAAGATGGCTAACCAAAAACCCGAAGAATTCCGCAAAATCCTTAATCGTCGGGTAGCGGTGGATGCCGTCTTTCTTTCCAAATTTCTTAATAGTTTTTTTGGCGAAAGTTTGCTAGATTATGCGACTGAAATTGTCCACACCCCCAATCGAGCCGCTAGTCGGCAAGCTTTACGGGGTTCCCTAGTCACTTCTGCCATTAATGATAATGAGATTCAAATCATCGAAGTCCTCGATAATTATCCCACCAGCGAGGTTCATGTGGATGGCAATCGTCTGCTGGATTTAATCAACCAAATTGAGTCAGTATTGAAAAAAATGCCCCGTTTACCTTTCTGATATCTAATAGATAAGTAGGTAGGTGTTAAAAATTGTCCGATACCCCCCTTATTAAGGGGGGTAGGGGAGATCAAACCCAAAATCTATCTTCAATTTAATTATAATCAGTTACTTATATTGGATATTCAGATGCGTTAGCCCAGCGTAACGCATTCTCTGATCAGGTTTTCATGAATTGCGCTGTAAATTGAATAGATTAGGATAATCTAGTAATAATAATGACTACTTCTTTGTCTGAAAGGAAAACAGTTAGCGCCAAACCTTTTTTAAAGTGGGCGGGAGGTAAAACTCAACTGGTTCCCAATATTCTATCTTTGATTAATTCCCAGATTTCTCAAGATTGTCAGTTTAACTACATTGAACCTTTTGTCGGAGGTGGGGCAGTTTTATTCTCAGTCTTAAATAATTTTTCTCCTGTCCAAAAAGTTATTATTAATGACATCAATCCTGATTTAATCATGGCTTATAATGTTATTAAAGATAATGTCAAAGAATTAATAGTCAAGCTTAAAAAAATCCAGCAGGATTTTTATGAACTTAAAAATCTAGAGGAACAACAAAAGTTTTTTTTAGATAAAAGAATAGAATTTAATTCTCGCAGCTGCGATGACTGTCTAGAAAAAACAGTTTTGTTATTATTTCTCAATAAAACTTGTTTTAATGGACTTTATAGAGTCAATAGCAAAGGACTCTTTAATGTCCCTTTTGGAAAATATGTCAAACCATTGATCTGCAATGAAGAAAACTTATTAGCTGTCAACCATCATTTACAGAAAGTGACGATCCTACAAGGAGATTTTGTCCAAACCATAAATTATGCAAATAACAAGACTTTATTTTATTTTGATCCTCCCTATAAACCGATTAAAAAAACATCAGCTTTTACCTCTTATACTAAAGAAAATTTTAACGATGAGGAGCAAATAAGATTAAAACAATTTATCGATCGAGTCGATCGGGCAGGTTATAAGTTTATTTTAAGTAATTCCGATCTTAAAAACTTTGACTCTGACAATAATTTTTTTGATGATTTATATAAAGATTATAATATTCAAAGGGTAAAAGCCCGACGAAATATTAATTCTAAAGGCAATAATCGGGGAGAAATCTGGGAATTACTGATCAATAACTGACAAAAATTAAGCCTAACAGAAAAGACGACATGAATAAAAATATTTCTTCAAGAGATCGAGGGTGGCAAGCTGTATTCGATAGATATAAATTGCACGATCATGATTTTTGTAGTCATCCTTATTTTATTAAGGCTGAACAGATTAAAGCAGCCACAAAACATTTTGAAACTACCGGGGAAAGAGAAGTCAGAATTTTATGTAAACAAGATACAAGAGAAAGCCGTCCAGAAGTTTTTAAAAAGCTAGGATTGTTTATTTTACCAGTCAAGAATGGAGAGTATGTGATATTAAAGGGCGAAGGTTATGTTGATATTCCTATCATAGAAACACCCATACAAAATTATCGAACTTTATTAGATTTTCAATTAGAAACTTCTTTGATAGGTGATTCAGAAATGCAACATCTGGACTTCGCTTACGCATCGAGTCTAATTCGTCACTTTATCAAAGATAATAGCCTAGTATTAACCATTCGTGGTAGAAAATATACCCCTGAATTTACACTAAAAATTAATCATCATGTTCTTAAAATTAAAGGTGTTCAAACAGAGGTAGATGCAGGATATGAAGGCAAGAACCAAATTGTTCTGATTGAAGCCAAAAACTTAAGTATAGACAATGTAATTATCAGACAGTTATATTATCCATCTAGACAATGGCAACTGCATACTAAAAAGAAAATTGTTACACTATTTTTTGCTAAGAAATCAAATATATATTATTTATGGAAATTCGAGTTTGAAAATCCAGACAATTATAATAGTATTAAGCTGGTGGACTCAGCGAGATTTGAAATCATCAGCTAAATTTATCGTAGTTATCATATCAGTTAGACACAATTAACTCATTGTTGATTAAGCGTATCGTAATCTAGAATGTCTCTCATGAGAACACTAGAATAAATCGACCACTTTGATCTGCCAAAAACGCCCCGTTTACCCTTCTGAGTATGAATTTTATCTGCAATCACCCCTCGATCGAGCATTGCTTAAAACAACAATTAATTCATATTTTTCCAGAAAAAAACCATAAATTAACTTTTTATCGTTGCCCAAAGACTGATAGTATTCTCTATCGTTCACCTCTGTTTTATCATTTTACGCCCGTTCAATGTCAAACCATATTTAACCATTTAATCGCCCTTTTTCCGCAAATTCAGCTTAAGGAAGGATGGCTAGAATTATTATTAGATCAGCAATTTTTGTCCTTTTGGTTACTAAAACTAAATGATTTAATTGATAAATTTTTCTCCGATCAGCTTCCTTTCCATCCCAGAGGAGAATTTTTCTTTTTATTTCAATACACCCACGCTCGCTATTCTAGTTTGTTACAACTGCTCAATCGGGAAAAAGTTAGATTAATCGAGCCAGAACTATTATCATGGCATCATCCCGCCGAAATAGCCTTAATCCTGCAAATTTTAACCGTTTGTGATTGTTGGGAACGCCAGAAACTTTATCCCTTAACCGCAAATTTTTGCGAAGCGATGCTCAATTTTGAGCGTAACTGTCGCATTATCGGAGAATCGTCCCCAATTCAGCGATCGAGATTAATCCTGATTAGCGTCAGTCAAAAACTACTTAACCGTCTTCTCCGTCAAAAATGGCAACGGCTGCCGATGACGGAACTTTGACATCCTCAAGCTTCGATCACTACTACCGAATCACCAACTCAATTTGAAGGACGATTTTCCCTCTAAATTTATCCTGGCGACAAAATACTTGACATATCCCAAGAAAGTAAGTTAACCTGTTCCACAGGTTTTGATTGTTTGTGTGATACCTTGATCGCAACACCTTTGTTAATTTTTTCTTTTGTACTGAAGAACAATACAAAGTAACTAACAATAGTACCTATATAATCTGAATTTAATTGTCACAAATCTCTCATGAAAATCAGGTTTTTTGACTCCTATTCTCTCGTATCATTAGGAGTCGTAGTCAATTTATTGGCTTATCCTAGTTTGGTTTTAGGAAACACATTAAACTATCATATTCGGGTTGAGATTGATTCAGGTCCTCTTGCCCCCAATAATTACAGTGCTACCCTCAGCTTTGACGATTCTACCTTGCAAGGAATTGGTTCGGAAACCCTCGGAATTAGTAGTTTTAATTTTTCCTTTCAGGGAACCACCTATACTCAAGACGATGATACGAGCGCCACTGTAGAATTTTTAGACGGCAATTTCTTAGGATTAAATTACGCAGTATTTGCTCCCCCATCTCCCACTTTTACCGGGGGTTTCTTGGATATCTCGGATGCGTCTTTTTCTTATGATTTAGGAGGACTCAATCAAGGAGGAAAGGGTGTTTTGATCTATAATTTACAAACGACAACAACCAATGAACCTTCTGCTTTAGTGAGTCTATTAATGATGTCTGGAATAATGATGTCTGGAATCCTCGTCGCAACTAGACGTAAGTCTTCTTCTAAGTGATTCTGATACCCGATTTAACAAATTTAGGTTGATTTTGAGCATTCGCTAAAGTGTAGTCGCTGGCTATTTTTGCTTGATCGGGTAGGGGAAGGGGAGCAAGTAAGGGTTTGGTAATATCACGCCCGACTAAGCGCTTAGATAAACGAGCAAGACGGGTATTTTGACGCATTTGAGCTTCAATCATGCCATAAATGTGCATATCAACATATAGTTGAGCTACTGGATCATAAAGATGTTCCTTCATAATTCCCTCTAATTCAAACCCTCCCGCTATCAAAGCGGCATGAGCAGGGTGATTATAGCCATAACTATAGGCATAAAGGCGATGCAAATGATAGGCGTTAAAAATTAAATCCATCATTAATAAACAAGCTTCAACTCCATAAGAACCAGAGCGGTACTGTTCATCAAAAATACCGATTAATAATTCTGCTTTTTGATGTAGAGGAGTGTATTCTGCTGCGGCAATAATACCGATCACACCGTGTTGTTTATGAATAATTAAACATTCTAAATATCCTCTTTCTGCTGGAGTAGAACGCGATCGCACTATTAATTTATCCCTGATTTGTTCGATGGTGTCTGCACAATCATTAAGACGAAATAGACGCATAAATTCATAACGAGAATACATTTTTTCAAATAACAAAGGCGCATCGTCCGGGATGGTTCGTCTTAGGGTTAAGGAGCGTCCTTGATGGAGAATTAGGGGATTAAGGGTCATTTCTGTAATCAGTTATCAGTTATCAGTTATCAGTTATCAGTTATCAGTTATTAGTGACTACCGCCAACAAGTCGGTAGCTTGAAATCAAAAAGCTTTATGATTTAAAGACGGCCAGGATAGAAAGTCCGATAAAACCAAGTAAAGCTTTGTTTTAAGGTAATTTCAAAGAGATCAGGTAGGGTATAGTAAACTAAGGTTTTATTAGGATTATAGGATTCTTCTATATACTTACCGAATGATTCAGAGTAACTCGGTAATTGTGAGTTAACTTGAGTTACATTGAGGGTAATGGGGTCAAGGTTTAACCATTTTATTAATTCTGTTAATACCTCTTTGGGATCGGTCATTAAATGTTCATAGACAACATAAAATAATCTTTGTTGTAAGTTGGTTTCTAAGTCTTGTAGTTGTTGCATTGTGTTGAGAACAGAACCGATCGCCCCTTGATTACTAAATAATTGTTGAGCGCGTTCTGCCTTGGAAAGAGAGGCTAATTTTTCGGGAAAATCTAGTAAAAGGGTTTTTTGATGTTGGGTTTCAATAGCACCGTAAATTTGCCCTAATTCTCGGACAAAAACCACCATTCTAAAGTCTGGATCAATAAGGTTTATTAATTCTAGGTTTTGTAACCATTGGGGATGAATATCAACGATCCAAGGTTGGGAAATGGGGGAAAACCAACCATTAATAAATCCTCTAAGGGCTGAGAGCGATCGCTCATGAGTAAGGTTAAAATCTTGATTGAGATGGTTAAACGTTTGAGGGTTAGTGCTAATAAAAGTACGAAAGTTAACTAGGATGTCACACAAAGGCGATCGCCTAGATTGAGTATAAATATCGGGGTGTTGTGCTAAGAGTTGACTGAAAAAATACGTCCCCGAACAAGGTAATCCGGTTAGATAAAGTAGATGGCGATTGAGCATAAAATTAAATAGAGGTATAATTTGAGTATTTGTAGAGATATTGCAGACAAAATCTCTAAGAAAAAAGGGGAGTAAACTGGTTAGAAGATCAAGTTAGACACTCATAAAGTATCGGGATCAATTCCCAGAGAACGGATATATTCAGCTAAACGTTCAGCTTTTAAACACTCTTGTTCTAATTGTAAACTTGCTTGTTCAGCTTTAAGACGCTCTTGTTCTAATTGTGAGCTTGCTTGTTCAGCTTTTTGAGATAATTCAATAAAGGTTAGAAATTTCTGTCCATCTAGACTATAAATTTCTAACTCAGTTTCGGTTAATTCAAACTGGATTTTTAAACGAGGACTAACCCATCTGTTAATCTGGGGTATAGAGCTTAATATCTCCTCTTGTCTCAACCATCCTTTGAGATTATTAGTATCAGGATCATAGAGATAGTATTCTTCCACTCCATAACGTTGATAAAAGAGTAGTTTTCGCTCCATTTCTTCTAAGCTGTTAGAGGGTGAGAGAATTTCAAAGACGACTTGAGGGGCGATGTTATCTTCTTCCCATTGTTTATAGGAACCTCGTCTCCCTTTAGGACGGCCAAATACTACCATAACATCAGGAGCAACCGGTCCCGTAATTTTTTTATCTTGGACGGGATACCATAAGAGATCTCCCGCAATAAAAACTAAGGGTGAGTCAGCAAATAAAATTTCTATATTTTCTTTTATCTTGACGATCCATTCATATTGTTCGGTGTTATCGGCCATGGGTTTACCGTCACTATCAGGGTATTCAATATCTGGATCAATAGCTGGTATAAAAGTCATAATTTATACTCCCTGCTTACTTGTCTTGAAATTATAGCACGATCAGTAAGTAGGTAGGCATAATTAAACGTTAAATAGAAAAATTCGTAGTGAAAGGCTCTAGCCCTCTTATGGTCAAGGTTTCAATCCCGCCGATGGTTGACTAAAACTTTACTTTATTTATGCCCACCTACTTACTTACTCATAAAGTATCTGGATCAATTCCCAGAGAACGGATATATTCAGCTAAACGTTCAGCTTTTAAACGCTCTTGTTCTAATTGTAAACTTGCTTGTTCAGCTTTTAAACGCTCTTGTTCTAACCGTTGAGATAACTCGATAAAAGTTAAAAACTTCTGTCCATTTGGATCATAAATGTCTAACTCGTTTTCTGTCAATTCAAATCGGATATTTAACCGTGGACTAACCCATCCTTTCATCTCTGGAATAGAGTTTAATAGTCCTTCCCGTCTCCACCATCCTTGTAAATGATTAGACTCAGGATCATAAAGATAATATTCTTCCACTCCATAACGTTGATAAAAGAGTAATTTTCGTTCCATTTCTTCTAAACTGTTAGAAGGGGAGAGAATTTCAAAAACCACTTGAGGACTAATATTATCTTCTTCCCATTGTTTATAAGAGCCTCGTCTTCCTTTCGGCCTACCAAATACCACCATAACATCAGGAGCAACCGGTCCCGTAATTTTTTTATCTTGGACGGGATACCATAAGAGATCTCCCGCAATAAAAACATCAGGGGAATGAGCAAATAGTATTTCTAGGTTTTCTTTAATTTTAACGATCCATTCATATTGTTCGGTATTATCGGCCATGGGTTTACCGTCACTATCGGGGTATTCAATATCTGGATCAATAGTGGGTATAAAGGTCATAACTTATACTCTGAGGTTATTTGTCTTAAATTGTAATTGGTCGGGGCAGGTACGGGACCCCCCGTACCTGCCTCCCATAGCGCCCACACCACGCAACTTAGAAAATGAAGTTATTATTGTTATTCAGCGTAGTAATATCCACTCCTCTAACGAGAATAAAACTTATCGGTCTTGCAGAACCAACTCCATCAGGGTCAATTTGCAGAAGGGTATTACTTCCTTGGGCCAAGAAACGGACATATTGATCACTGATGGGACTACTTCCTAAATAACCAATATTATCCAAGACTGCCCCTAGGTCAATTTTATCCCCAGTGCCAAAGTCATTGATAGTATCTCCGGCATCGGTAATACTGGTATAAACAAAGCGATCGCTTCCTCCTCCTCCAGTGAGGTTATCTTTTCCCTGTAAGCCAACAATAACATCATCCGCACTGGTACCGGTGATGGTGTCAATGGTTTGTTTACCAGCAAAAGGCATAATAGCAAGGTTAGCGGTATGGGTTAGGACTTGTTGGTTACTATCAATTACAGTGTAGTCAAAGGTTGCCATGCCTAAGAAGCCGGGAGTAGGCGTAAAGAGGACTTGATTATTAGCCATGCTCACAGTACCATTGACGGCATTCCCTACAGAGTCAAGGGTTAAGTTACTGACACCGCTTTGTAAATCATTAACAGAGAGGTTAATATCTCGGTTTTGGAAATAGCTATGCACTTCTAAGGGGGTTTCGGTGCTTGCGCCTTGGGAGTCTGTGGTTTTTACCCTGACATTATAACGACGGCCATTATCAAAGTCTAACCAAGTCTTGAATTGTAACTGGTTGTTGACCACTTGGAAGCGTCCGTTATCGGTGCTACCGGTTCCGGTGACTAGGGTATAGGTAGTCGCGTCATTGGTATCGGAGTCATTATTGCTCAGGTTAGCTAAACTGGTGTCAATGGTGCTATTTTGAGTGAAACCGCGATCGGCTAGACTAACAAGGGTAGGCGCGTCATTTTCTCCCGTGAGGGTAATGGTAACGGTGCCTGTATCAGTGAGGTTATTATTATTACGGATTTGATAGGTAAAGCTATCTGTCCCCGTTTGACCGGTGCCTAATTTCTTAAATTGGCCATTGGGGTCATAGTTAAAGGTACCATCACTATTGAGGGTGACTAGGGCCCCTGATATTAAGGTAATTTGTTGACCGATCGCCTCTGACTTACCATCAACTGCGATAATTGTCAAGGGGGATGAGTTAAAGTCTATATCTGCACCCCGTCCATTGTTACTAAAGACGTTACCGGTTAGGGTTTGGTTTTCTGTGCGGGTGAAGTCATCGTTAGCGGCAGCCGGGTTAATGGGAGCAACAGCCGCTTGAACTTGGGTAGTCAGGTTAGTTCCGGTATTTTGGTTAACTACATCGGTTAGGGTTTGAGTGCCGGCGGTTGCGTCTTTAAGATCACTCGCTACATTATTGATGGCAACTTGACGAGCTTTATAGATTTGGGCAACGGCTTCTTGAGGTGTCATGCTATTGGTAGCATCAAGAATCTGTTGGTTACTCGCCGCCATTACTTCAAGGAGTTGGGTTTGGTTGTCGGTGACAGCTTGTACATTAAGGGTAGGTTCTTGAGCTTGTAAATCGGCGATAGAGTTAGTGAGAATGGTACTCAGTTCACTGGTATCACTAAAGTCAATGGTTTGACCTAAACTCGCTTTATCTAGGATTTGTTGCTGTATTGATTGTATAACAGCAGTTTGTAAGGCGCTAGAAGATTGATCGGGTAAGGTGCCCTGTAAAGCTGCTGCCATTTGAGTAATTGCGGTTTGAATAGCAAATAATTTGCTAAGTAAGGCTACACCGTCAGGATCTCCATTCGCTGCCGCCACCACCGGATCAAAGGTTCTTAGATCAAGGTTAGGAGACAAACCAAAAGTGGTTTTGATATTCTCTTGGATTGACGGGGAAAGGGTTGAGAAATCGAAGTTTTCTAGGTTGTAGCTACTGTAATCTATGCCACTATCTTCAAGGACAAGATTAGCCGGAGTGGTTTCATTTTGAATGACTATGGGGCTATCTTCAAAGACAAGATTAGCCAGAATGGGTTCATTTTGAATGACTATGGGGCTATCTTCGGCGCTCAGAGTAAATAACTCAGTCGCTAACACACTGGTTTGGGTGTTTGCGATCAATTTTGTTGAGCCATAAACCGCTTGGGTATTAATATTATCGCCAATGGCATTTTGACCGGTGCTACCGCTAGAGGCATAGTTATTGGTGAAGGTGGTATTAGATGAGATATTGACAAAAGCGTCACGAACGAACTGAAATTGAATACTGTACGGTATGGGTTGGTTTTCCCCATTCTTATTATAGATAGCACCCCCGAATCCTGAAGAACCATCAGTTCCCTTGGCTGCATTATCAGTAAAACTGGAGTTTTGAATCTCAAGATTACCACGATGAATAAAAATCGCCCCACCCATACCTGCACTGGCAGTACCACTTGCGCCAAAGCCACCGGTACCGTTTCTTGTAAAAGCGCCGACTGTACCACTGCCCGTTTTACCAGCAGGAGCGCCATAGCCACCACTGCCAGCACCACCACGAGTCAGCCCAATGCCACTATTGCCACCAGCACCCCCAAAGCCAGCATCACCCCCCGCACCACCATACCCAAGTTCAATCCCATTGCCATTATAACTATTATTGCCACCATTGCCCCCTGCACCCCCAAAGCCACCATTGCCACCCTCGCCAGCCATGCTGGAAATGTTGACATTACTACCATTGCCACCATTGCCGCCAAAGCCCCCATTGCCACCAACACTCCCAACAAAAAAAAGCCTGCTCGAGTGCGGTATCAACTCCCCATCTGGTCGATTGCTGCCATTTGTTCCTGTTAATCCCAAGTTACCACCCCCTTTACCAAGAGAACTTCCGAGGGCTTGATTATTGGTAAAAGAGACTTGATTGATGGTAACATTCCCGTCATGGATGAACATAGCCCCTCCCATCCCGGCACCCCCGTTACCTGGGTTAGCAACTCCTCCTCGAAGGGTAAGATTCTTAAAGGTGACATTCCCCGATTTAACGAAGAATATGGGACGATCTGAGGCATCGACTGTATTATTATTATTATTGTCCCCGCTAATAGTATAGTCACCGCCCTCAAAGGTAATATCGCTATCAATTAACGGTACCATCCGCTGGAGTGAGTCCCCAAAATTAAGGCGGACATTCGTTTGCAGGGAGATAATATCGAAACCTTTGCGGGTGTTAGCGGTTTTAATGGCCCAACTGAGGGTTCCTGCGGTTGTTCCTAAACCATCATCGGTTGATTGAGTGACTTGGATTAGAGGATTATAGATGGCGTTAGTGGTGCTACTATAAACCTTTTCTAAGGTACCATTCCCGTCAGTATAGCTAACCCCTACCCGTACTTTGTTACCAGCAAAAGCATCTGTGAGCAACAAACTACTATTAGTAGCACCATTAATATTAGTCCAAGTTTTGCCATCAGTGGTCTGTTGCCACTGATAACTGAGAGTTCCTAACCCATCAGCATCTGCTAGGGTATTAGTAGCGGTTAGGGTTTCATTGGTGACAGCGTTTCCGGTAAAAGTGACACTACCTGTAGGGGTATCATTCACATTAGCGACTTTAGCCGTAGGGCTACTATTAACGGTTTCTAGAGTCCCATTGCCATCCGTATAACTAACCTGTAGCCGTACATATTTCCCAACTTGACCATCCCCCAGAGTTAAGCTCGTATTGGTAGCACCACTAATATCATCCCATTTTGTACCATCAGTGGTTTGTTGCCATTTATATTTAAGAGTTCCTAACCCATCAGCATCCGCTAGGGTATTAGTAGCGGTTAAGGTTTGATCTTCTGTGACAGTACCATTAAGAGTGACACTACCCGTAGGGGCATCGTTAATATTAGCGACTTTAGTCGTAGCACTACTATTAACGGTTTCTGGAGTACCATGGCCATCAGTATAACTAACCTGTACCCGTACATATTTCCCAACCAGAGGATCTCCAAGGGTTAAGCTGGTATTGGTGGCATCACTAATATTCGTCCATGCTGTGCCATTGCTGGACTGTTGCCATTGATATTTGAGAGTTCCTAACCCATCAGCATCTGCTAGGGTATTAGTAGCGGTTAAGGTTTGATCTTCTGTGACAGTACCAGTAATAGTGACACTACCTGTAGGGGTATCGTTAATATTAGTTACTTTAGTCGTAGCACTACTATTAACGGTTTCGAGAGTACCATGGCCATCGGTATAGCTAACTTGTACCCGTATCTGTTTAGCAACTTGAGCATCTCCAAGGGTTAAGGTAGAATTAGTGGCACCGTTGATATTAGTCCAAGTTGTGCCATCGGTGGACTGTTGCCATTGATAGTTAAAGGTTCCTAACCCATCCACATCTTCTAGGATATTAACGGTGTTTAGGGTTTGGTCTTCTCTGACTGTTCCCGTAACAGTTACACTGCCTGTCGGAACATGATTAAAATAGGCAACTTTACTGGTAGGCAGACTGTTAACCGTTTCTAGAGTCCCATTGCCATCGGTATAACTGACTTTTATCCGCACAAACTGATTAACTTGAGCATCTCCCAAAGTTAGGCTAGTGTTCGTAGCACCACTAATATCATCCCATTTTGTGCCATTGGTTGACTGTTGCCATTGATAATTCAGGGTTCCTAGTCCATCAGCATCGGCTAAGGTATTAGTAAGGGTTAGGGTTTGGTTTTGTGTGGCGATGCCATTGATCGTGATACTGCCTGTGGGAGAATCATTAACATTGACTACCTTAGCGGTGGGGGTACTGTTGACATTTTCTAAGGTGCCATAGCCGTCAGTATAGCTAATTCTGAGTTGTATATACTTCCCGACTTGAGCATCTCCCAAGATTAAGCTACTATTGGTGGCATTGTTGATATTAGTCCATGTGGTGCCATTGGTTGACTCTTGCCATTGATAACTGAACTCTCCGAGTCCATCAGCATCCGCTAGAGTATCAGTAGCGGTTAGGGTTTGGTCTTCTGTAACGATTCCATTGATAGTAATGCTACCTGTGGGAAGATCGTTAATATTAGCCACTGCATCAGTAGGCAGACTATAAACGATTTCAGAGAATCCTCGTCCATCAATATAGCTCACTTGTGTTCGGATATATTTTCCGGGGTGAGCGTCTCCGAGAGTGAAGCTAGTATTAGTAGCACCACTAATATTTGTCCAAATTGTGCCATCGGTGGACTCTTGCCATTGATAACTGAGGGTTCCTAGTCCATCAACATCCGCTAAAGTATGGGTAGCGGTTAGGGTTTGGTCTTCTTCAACGATTCCACTGATAGTAACACTCCCTGTAGGGGGACGATTAACATCAGCCACTTGACTGGTAGTGCGATTACTGTAAACTGTTTCTGAAGTACCATAGCCATCGGTATAGTTAACCCGTACACGGACATATTTATCAAGTTGTGCCTCTCCTAGAATTAAGCTAGGATTGGTAGCACCGTTAATATTAGTCCATGTTGTGTTATCGGTGGACTCTTGCCATTGATAACTGAGAGTTCCTAGTCCATCAGCATCTGCTAAGGTATTATTAGCGGTTAAGGTTTGATTTTTGATGGTTGCCCCGGTAACAGTGACGCTACCTGTAGGGATGTCGTTAATATTAGTGACTAGGCTGGTTATGTTACTATCAACCGTTTCTAAAGTACCATGACCATCGACGTACTGAACTCGTACTTTTATATATTTTCCAACTTGAGCATCTGCCAGAGTTAAGGTAGGATTGACGGCATCGTTAATATTGGTCCAATTTGTGCCATCCGTTGACTGTTGCCATTGATAACTGAGGGTTCCTAGACCATCAACATCCGCTAGGGTATTATTAGCGGTTAGGGTTTGGTCTTCTGTCGCCGTTCCAGTAATCGTTACATTACCTGTAAAAGCATCGTTAACATTAGTAACAGCACCAGTAGCACTACTATTAACGGTTTCTAGAGTACCATAGCCATCGGTATAGCTAACCTGTACCCGCACAAACTGACCTACTTGAGCATCCGAAAGAGTTAGGCTACTATTGGTAGCACCATTAATATTTGTCCAATTGGCTCCATTAAAAGATTGTTGCCATTGATAATTGAGGGTTCCTAGTCCATCAGCATCCGCTAGGGTATTAGTAGCGGTTAGGGTTTGATCTTCTGTAACAGTACCGCTAATAGTTACATTCCCGGTAGGAGCATCATTAACATTAGTAACGGTATTGGTAGCACTACTATAGACGGTTTCTGGAGTACCATAGCCATCAGTATAGCTCACTCGTACTCGTACTTTTTTCCCAACTTGAGACCCAGAAAGAATTAAGTTTGTATTGGTAGCACCACTAATATTTGACCAAGTTACGCCATTGGTTGACTGTTGCCATTGATGATTTAATGTTCCTAGTCCATCAGCATCCGCTAGGGTATTAGTCGCGGTTAGGGTTTGTTTTTCTGTAGCTGTACCTGTAATAGTCACACTCCCGGTAGGAGCATCATTAACATTAGTAACGGCACTGGTAGCACTACTATTAACGGTTTCTAGGGTACCATGGCCATCGGTATAGCTAACCCTTACCCGTATAAACTGACCAATTTGAGCATCCGAAAGAGTTAAGGTACTATTGGTGGCACCATTAATCTGAGTCCAATTTGTGCCATCCGTTGATTGTTGCCATTGATAATTGAGGGTTCCTAGTCCATCATCATCCGCTAGGGTATTAGTCGCGGTTAGGGTTTGTTTTTCTGCGGCTGTCCCAGTAATCGTTACACTCCCGGTAACAGCATCGTTAATATTAGTAACGGCACTGGTAGAACTACTATAAACCGTTTCTAGATTACCCTTGCCATCAGTATAGCTAACTTTTACCCGTACTTGTTGGTTAACTTGAGCATCCGAAAGCGTTAAGTTTGTAGAGGTGGCATTAGTAATATTTGTCCAATTGATGCTATCAGTGGATTGTTGCCATTGATAATTAAGGGTTCCTAGTCCATCATCATCCGCTAGGGTATTAGTAGCGGTTAGAGTTTGGTCTTCTGTAACTGTCCCGGTAATCGTGACGCTGCCAGTAGGAAAATTATTAAGGGCGAGAACTTTCTCTGTAGGCAGACTATAAACCGTCTCTAAAGTACCAGTACCATCAGTATAGGTAACTTTTACCCGTACTTGTTGGTTAAGTTGGGCATCGGCCAAAGTTAGGGTAGTATTGGTAGCACCATTAATATTCGTCCAATTGATGCTATCAGTGGATTGTTGCCATTGATAATTTAATGCTCCTAGTCCATTATCGGCATCGGCTAAATTATTAGTAGCGGTTAAGATTTGGGTAGTTCTGGGTACACCATCAAGGGTTACTTTGCCAGAGGGGGATACATTTAATACCCCTGTTGTTCCCAAAACCGCTAAGGCTGAGTTTTCTATATTGTTGTTTACCTCAAAACTCTGTAGCGTCTTGGCACTGTTTACCCAAGCTCTTACCCCAAACAAGGAAACAGTAGGGTGATTATAACTATCCCATCGAAGCGGATTAATAATAGGAGGATCTCCAACGAGTCTAGTATAACTAGCGGTAGCACTATCATTCCCATCTGGTTTAGCTAGATTTAAACCCGTGTTGAGATAATAGAGATCCTTTGATTGGGTAATTGGAGTCTGCCAGTTGGGAATAGAGTAGTTACCCGTTGTTTCGCTAGTTCCATCGGTGTAATGTAGGGTTAAGGAGAAATTACTGCCCTGCGCTGAGGTGACAGCTAGATGAATTGAACTATATTGACGATATTGATTGGTGGGAAGATTAACCGTAAAATTCTGTTGCCCATTGAGGAGAACTGCGTTGTTGCCATCATCAGTATTGTTATACCCTAGTTGAATATCTGGATGATAAGTATTTGCTGGGAAAAATCCATCATCGGGTAAGCCATGGACTGGTGCTGGTGCATAGCTTACATCATCATTAATATATTCTATAAAAAACAGATAGGTGTAGTTAGCGTAATCTTGAGTAGATAAACTCGCCCACGATCCGTATATTGGACTTTGAGTTGTATCTATGTGTGGTTGATAGACATAGAAACCATTAAAGGTTTCGACGTAGTAAGCACTATTGTTGACAACAAGATCAGTAGTTGGATTAATATTAAAGTTAAAGATACTGGTATCAACTGCACTGCTAGGATTGCTATAAACCGTTTCTAGGACTCCATTGCCATCAGTGTAGCTAACCTTTCCCCGTACATATTTCCCAAGTTGATCCCCTCCCAGAGTGAGGATGTTATCGGTAGCACCATTAATATTCGTCCAATTTGTGCCATTAGTTGACTGTTGCCATTGATAACTTAGGGGAGTGACTCCATCGGCATCCGCTAAATTATTACTCATGGTTAGGGTGTTGTATATACGAGATGTTCCTGTAACAGTAACATTACCTGTAGGCGCGCTATTAACATTAACATTAAAGACTTTACCGACAAAACCACTATTAACGGTTTCTGGGGTACCGTAACCATCGGTATAGTTAATTTGTAACCGTACATATTTTCCAAGGAGAGCTTCTCCTAGTGTTAAGGTCGTATTAGTGGCACCACTAATATTAGTCCAATTGGTTACATCAGAAGATTGTTGCCATTGATAAGTTAGGGTTCCTAAACCCTCAGCATCCGCTAGGGTGTTAGTAGCGGTTAGGGTGTTAAATATTTGGGATCTTCCTGTAATATCTATGCTACCTGTAGGAGCATCATTGACATTAGTGACTATACTGGTAGGACTGCTATCAACCGTTTCTATAACTCCATAACCATCAGTATAACTAACTTGTAATCTTACATATTTACCAACTTGGTTATCTCCTAAAGTTAAGGACTCCAAAGAGCCAAAACGAGTGGATATAACCGTCCAATTTGTACCATCAGAAGATTGTTGCCATTGATAAGTTAGGATTCCTAAACCATCAGCATCTGCTAGGGTATTAGTAGCGCTTAAGGTTTGATCTTCTGTAGCAGTTCCTGTAAGAGTCAGACTACCTGTAGGCGCATTATTCGGATGAGTGATGACACTGGTAGCACTACTATTAACGGTTTCTAGAGTCCCATTGCCATCAGTATAACTAACTTGTACTCGCACTTGTTGGCCGACTTGAGCTTTAGCAAGAATCAAGTTAGCATTAGTGGCACTACTAATATTCGTCCAATTTGTGCCATCAGAAGATTGTTGCCATTGATAATTTAGGGTTCCTAAACCATCAGCATCCGCTAAATTATTACTAGCGGTTAGGGTTTGGTTATCTTGAGTTATCCCGGTAATATTTACACTGCCTGTAGGAGTATCGTTTATGTTAATAACTGGAATGGTAGAGTCACTATTAACGGTTTCTAAAGTCCCTTTGCCATCAGTATAACTAACTTGTACTCGTACATACTTCCCAACTTGCTCATATCCCAAAGTTAAGCTAGTTGTATTAGTAGCACCACTAATATTAGTCCAATTTGTCCCATCCGTTGATTGTTGCCATTGATAATTTAGGGTTTCTATTCCATCAGCATCCGCTAAATTATTACTAGCGGTTAGGGTTTGGTTTTCGGTAGCAGTACCATTAAGGGTTACACTCCCTGTAGGGAGGTGGTTAAGATTAGTTACAACTACATCAGTAGCACCACTATTAACAGTTTCTAGAGTCCCATTACTATCAGTATAGCTAATTTGTACCCGTACATACTTCCCAACTTGCTCATATCCCAAAGTTAAGCTAGTTGTATTAGTAGCACCACTAATATTAGTCCAATTTGTCCCATCCGTTGATTGTTGCCATTGATAATTTAGGGTTCCTAAACCATCAGCATCCGCTAAATTATTACTAGCGGTTAGGGTTTCATTTTCGGTAGCAGTACCAGCAATAGTTACACTCCCAGTAGGAACATCATTAACATTGACTACTGCACTGGTAGCACTACTATTAATAGTTTCTACTGTTCCTTGTCCATCGGTATAACTAACTTGTATCCGTACAAACTTGCCAACTTGGTTATCCCCTAA
>NZ_JAPZSR010000446.1:0-1182 GCF_027531875.1 Microcystis sp. LE19-84.1B
GGTCATGGTGAGGGGTTCACCCAGCAACCAAGAGGCAAAATCTTCAGAAAAGTTTTCTGCGAGGAACTTGCAGGTGTTATCGAACATAAAACAGATTTTCGAGAGTAATCATCTGAGCCATTTAGCCTCAAGATGCGAGCACCACCATTCCTCTAAATCTTCCGGTTTGGTAAAATCTAACAAGGCTTCTCCTAAAGCTTCCAGTTGATTAATTGAGAGAGATTGAATTTGCGATCGCTGTTCAGGAGTCACTTCACCAAGGCGACGGGAAAGGAGCCGCAGGATGAGCGCAGATTCTCCTTCCTGACGACCTTCTTCCTTGGCTTCACGATATACCCTTGTATCTGCCAATTGTAGTCCTAGCATTGTATCAACCTCCTGCCGACTCAAGTTAGTAAACTTATACACCATAATTGTACTAATCATTTCTATTATGGCACGACTGGCTTCTGGATCGGGAATTTGCTGTTGGGTTCTTGCTAGTAAATAGCGGGCTGCTTCCGCTGCTTGGGCTTCTTCTAGCGTAGTTAGTACCATCAAAGCAACTCCTAGGGGTAGCTGCTGAATTTCTCCTAATTCATTGAGATAAACTCGATGTACTTGCTCACAATTGAGAAGCGCTCGGTAGGGATGAGCATTACTTTGTTCTAGGTTACGGGTGGGATAGATGACAACAATTTGCCAATCGGTAAATCGTTCTCGCTGACGATAAAAATACAAAAATGATTCGCCAAAAACCCGTTCATAGAGTCGTTCGTCTTTTTGAAATTGTACTTCACAAAAATAAATCACCCCATTACTATCAGTATCAGGTGGCAGGAATACGCCATCGATCTCAAATTTGGGTTCCTTAACAGCTACGGAGTCAAAGCGGTATTCGGTGGCATTAGCTGGTGGGTTTTCGAGTAAATCGAAGAGAAGTGAGGGAGATTGTTGAAAAAGCCAGTAAAATATCGAGTCTCGTTTCATGATGATCGGGATTGCACCATAGCTCTTTCCCGATATTCCCATAAAACCCCCAAAAAATAGAGAGAGGAAACCCGCGCTTCCTACCTCGTCTCCTACCTCGTTCCAGGGTTCTACCTGGGAACGCTATTTTCAGGTTCTACCTGAAGAATAATATATTTAAATTAGGCAGAGCCTAAATATTTGGTTACAAGGTTCTACCTTGTAACCAGCGAA
>NZ_JAPZSR010000215.1:0-30904 GCF_027531875.1 Microcystis sp. LE19-84.1B
TTTAATTTTCTATGGTTACAACTTCTCTATCCCTCCCCGAAATCGCCAGAGAAACCCGTCAAGCGAGTCGTCAACTGGCTATCCTGACTAACGAAGAAAGGAATGAAGCTTTAGAGGCTATTGCTGAGGCTTTGACTGCCAATGCTGATAAGATACTAGAAGCGAATATCGCCGATGTTCAAACAGCCAAGGCGATGGAATTATCTCCGGCTTTATGTGCGCGATTAGAGTTAAGTCCTGGCAAATTAAAAGCCGCCATTGCCGGGGTGCGAGATCTGGCTAAATTAGCAGATCCTTTAGCTACTATACAAATTAATCGGGAATTAGATCAAGGTTTAACTCTTCGGAGAATAACCTGTCCTTTAGGGGTTTTAGGGGTTATTTTTGAAGCTCGTCCCGATGCTTTAATTCAAATTACCAGTTTAGCGATTAAATCCGGCAATGGCGTTATTTTAAAAGGGGGGAAAGAGGCGCTCCGTTCTTGTCAAGCTTTAGTAACAATTATTCATCAGGCATTGAGTCAAACTAAAGTTAATTCGGCAGCGGTGCAATTGTTAACAACAAGAGAAGAAATTCAGGAACTATTAAAACTTGATCAATACATCGATTTAATTATTCCTAGAGGTTCTAACGAATTTGTTCGTTATATCCAAAATAATACCCGCATTCCTGTCCTCGGCCATGCCGATGGTATCTGTCATCTCTACATCGACAAAGAAGCCGATTTAAGCAAAGCAATTAGAATTACCGTTGATGGTAAAACCCAATATCCTGCCGCTTGTAATACCATTGAAACTTTATTGGTTCATCAAGACATCGCTAGACAATTTTTACCCGCAGTGGCCCAGGCATTAGAGGAAAAAAAGGTTAAATTATTGGGAGATGAAGCAACTCGTCAGATTATTAACGTACCATCGGCCACAGAAGAAGACTGGCAAACCGAATATAGTGATTTAATTCTGTCAATTAAAATTGTCGATAGTCTAGAATCGGCAATCGAACATATTAATTATTACGGTTCTCGACACACGGAAGCCATTGTCAGCGAAAATTTTAACACAGCCAAAACCTTTAGCGATCGAGTCGATGCCGCCGGAGTTTTTCATAATTGTTCCACGCGATTTGCCGATGGTTTCCGTTACGGTTTCGGGGCCGAAGTGGGTATCAGTACCCAAAAAATGCCTCCCCGCGGTCCGGTGGGATTAGAGGGATTAGTGACCTACAAATATCAATTAGTGGGAGATGGTCATATTGTCGCCGATTATTCTGGGGAAAATGCCCAATCTTTCACGCATAAGGATTTATAGTCGAGAAAAAAGCCGATGTTTACAGGATTAATTCAAGCCTTGGCAACAATTCGGGTCGTGGATACCGATAGACTCTATTTGTCTGTATCCTCTGATACAATTCTCCAAGATTTAATGATTGGTGATAGTGTGGCTGTGGATGGGGTTTGTTTGACAGTGGAGGAAATTCTCCCAGAGGGTTTTCTGGCCACCGCTTCCCCGGAAACCCTACAGCGCACTACTTTGGGACGAAGGATTAAAACAGAAACCAACGTTAACCTAGAAACCTCTCTGCGGGTGGGTAGTAAAATCGGCGGTCATTTTGTCACCGGTCATGTGGACGGAATTGGCTGTTTAGTCGAATCGATAATCGTGGCTAATTCGTGGGAAATGACCTTTGCTGCCCCTAGTTCCCTAGAAGAGCAGTGGAATAACTACATAGCTCGTTATATCGTCGGTAAGGGCAGTATAGCTGTTAATGGCATCAGTTTAACCGTGGCCGATTGTGATGCCTCTGGCAGCTGGTTTAAAGTGGCTGTCATCCCCCACACCTACGCTGAAACCAATCTTTCCCATTTAAAATTAGGCGATTGGGTGAATCTAGAAGGGGATATTTTAGGCAAATATGTGGAAAAATTGCTAGGAATACGCTCTTATCACCCTCCTAGCGAGATTAGCCTAGAATTTCTGGCTGAACATGGTTATTAGTTTTCCAGAATAAGCCTTTTCAACATATAAATTTATTGGCAATTTATCGATTAATTTTAGTTTTAAAATTGCCAACCTTCTCGCTCCATTAAACCCTGAACATTGGTACAATCGATAGAAAAGTGTTGACAGACGGTGGGAATTTTGGGAGCATTAGGCTTTAAGGCTTCTTCGGTAATTACGCAACCGTCTTTTATCTTAGCACAGGCAATAATAAATGGATCTGCCACTGGTTTTCCTTGTAATCTTGCTTTTTGACTCACTAAATCCTTAAAGTTACTTATAGAAAAAATTTCGGCAATAAGTAGGGAGGCACAATTATTTGTAGGATGGGTTAGCGGTAGCGTAACATAATCGGGCGTTGGGTTTCATGCTTCAACCCAACCTACGTTCATCTTATATTTAATTCCACCCACCCACTTAAATAAAGTTTCCTGAGCAGTGGGTGGTAAAAATATTTGTTTATTGAAGTCTATCCAATCTAAAACAAATTGTTTATTATTGCCATATTCTACTTCTTTAAGCACTTCGCGTACTGATTTTAGCCTACCTTCTGACACAAGCAAATCAATTTTTTGCCAAACGGTAGGAAAACTTTTGGGAAAATAGTTTCCTAAAACCTTAAAACTACTTGTGTCAAAAATGTAAACCATCAAAACAGTCCTTTCTTTAATAAATATTTTTCAAGTTCTTCCACCATAGCAACTTTTTTAATGTTTAGATAATCGGCAACGCGCTCGATATCGTATTGGCCTTGATAGTATTTATTGAACACAAGTTTTAGGTAATTTTCTCCCAAATATGTCGCCTGATTAGCATAGTAATCACCTCCAGATTTTTTATTTTTGTCCTGACTTTTTCCCACCTGCTCACTGTACCACTCCCTTACTTTAAGAGTATATTCTTTCTGGGAGATTAAGTTATTATCTAATAGTTTTCGTAAAACTACTTCTCGACTAACCTTATAATCACTGGAAATTTTTGCGATAATTTTATCGTTAACTATTGTTTCTCTAATTATCTCAGAAAAAACATGATTAGGAAGCAGAAACTCCGCAGCAAATTTATTACAAAATATCTCGATATATTTATTTTCTCCTTGCAAACTATTAATATATCTATCGTCAGACTTAGTAATTCCATTAGTCTGCAAAAGAATATGTGCTAATTCATGAAAAATGGTAAATATTTGTCTAGCTTTTTCAGTGCTATTATTAAGATAGATGATCGTAAATTCAATATCTATCAAGCAAAATCCCGAAATTTCTCGCTGCTTAAAAGAACGCTTAAAAATAAAAATACCAGCTTCTTCCACGGCACTACGCCATTTTTTTAAGGCAGTTTCCCGATCATTCCAGGTCAGTTGTTCTTCTAGAGTAACGTTTAAATAATTTCTGATCTGTTCGGCTAATTTCCTTAAATCATCACTAGAACTAACCGCAATATCCTGAAAGATTTTCTTGGTACTAGGATTAATACCATTATTAATTTCCTGTAGCGACAATTGCATCGCTTTTGCTTGTCGTAAAGCATAGATAGTATCGGCGGCCAAATTTTCGATTTCAAAGTCTGGCAAAGTTCTAAATTCTTGTTTTTCCTCCGCTTCTAGGGGAGGTTCTGGGAAAAAGAATAAAGCGAGAGGACGTTTATATATTTCTGCTAACTTTTCCAATTGACTATAAGTAGGAAAGTCCTCTCCTGACTCCCATTTTTCGATAACAGAAACATCTTTTTTAAACTTGACCGCTACAGACTCAAGAGAATATCTTGCCCTTTCTCTTGCCCATTGGATTATCTTGGGATTAACGCCTGTCAGTTTCTCGCCCATTAGTCGATCTTATCATCACGAGATAGAGATTTCTAGCTTAATTTAGATCATGCAGTAGTTTTATTGTACTATATAATTACCCAAAATAGAGACAATGTACCGATTTCTGGATAGGTCAGCGAGGGATTGATAACTTTTTCCTATATAAAAAACCAGTGAAAAGCTTGACATTAGCCAAAATCCCCAGACAATGTTAAGTTAAATTAACCAATAGCCGAGGCTTGTATTTAAGGAAAACCCCTTATGGTAGCAACACCAGTTCAACAGAAATACGACATCAAAGATATTAGTTTAGCCCCCATCGGCAAACAGCGCATCGAATGGGCCGGACGGGAAATGCCCGTTTTGCGTCAATTAGCCGAACGTTACGCCATCGAAAAACCCTTTGCTGGACTGCGTTTAGTCGCTTGCTGTCACGTTACCACCGAAACCGCCAATTTAGCAATCGCACTAAAAGCCGGTGGCGCTGATGCGTTACTAATTGCCAGTAATCCCCTTTCCACTCAAGATGATGTGGCTGCTTGTTTAGTCGCTGATTACGGTATCCCCGTTTATGCAATCAAAGGGGAAGATAACGACACCTATCACCGTCACGTTCAAATCGCCCTCGATCATAAACCCCAGATTATCATCGATGATGGTTGTGATGTAGTGGCCACCCTGGTTAAAGAAAGAAGTCACCAATTACCCGACATTATCGGTACTACCGAAGAAACTACCACCGGTATCGTCCGTTTGCAAGCCATGCTCAAAGCCGGGGTGTTATCCTTCCCCGCAATGAACGTTAACGACGCAGAAACCAAGCATTTCTTTGATAATCGCTACGGTACAGGTCAATCTACCCTTGATGGTATCATTCGCGCCACCAATATCCTTCTTGCCGGTAAAACCGTGGTTGTGGCTGGTTATGGTTGGTGTGGTAAAGGTGTCGCTATGCGGGCCAAAGGTTTAGGCGCTAATCTAATTGTCACCGAAATTAACGCCGTGCGTGCCATTGAAGCGGCGATGGACGGTTTCCGGGTTATGCCCATGGATGAAGCCGCTAAGGAAGGCGATATCTTTATCACCGTTACTGGTAACAAGCACGTTATCCGGGCTGAACATTTTGACCTGATGAAAGATGGGGCGATTGTTTCCAACTCCGGTCACTTTGATATTGAAATCGACCTGCAAGCTTTAGGCGCAAAAGCCGATAATGTCAAGGAAGTTCGCAACTTTACCCAACAATATAGACTAAAAAGCGGTAAATCCGTCGTTGTTATCGGTGAAGGTCGCCTAGTTAACCTGGCAGCCGCCGAAGGTCATCCTAGCGCCGTTATGGATATGAGTTTCGCTAACCAGGCGATCGGTGTAGAATACTTGGTTAAAAATAAAGGTAAATTAGCCCCCGGCATCTACTCAATTCCCTACGAATTAGACCAAGAAATCGCCCGCTTGAAACTGCAAGCTATGGGGATTGAAATCGATACCCTCACCGAAGCCCAATTAGAATATATCAACTCCTGGACTTCCGGAACCTAATATCAGTTATCAGTTATCAGTTGTCAGGAGTCAGGAGTCAGGAGTCAGGAGTCAGGAGATTGCTTTTATTTATTCTTGCCACTCCCCCACTCCCCCACTCCCCCACTCCCCCACTCCCCCACTCCCCCACTCCCTTTTTTTTACTTTAAAACTGTTTTCTAAATCCTCAAAAAATATGACTGAATGGATTACAAATACAATGACTTCTATGGGCTATTTAGGCATAGCCCTATTAATGTTTTTAGAGAATCTTTTTCCTCCCATTCCCTCGGAATTAATTATGCCCCTAGCGGGTTTTACCGTCCATGAGGGACAAATGCAATTTATTCCGGCAGTGGTAGCGGGGATTGTCGGAACCGTAGTCGGAGCGCTACCTTGGTATTATCTTGGTCGGGTTGTGGATGAGGAAAAAATCGAAAAACTAGCCGATAAATACGGCAAATGGATTACCGTTTCTGCTAAAGATATTCAAAAAGCCAATCAATGGTTTAACCGTCACGGTAGTAAAGCGGTTTTACTCTGTCGTTTAGTCCCCGGAGTACGAACTTTGATTTCCCTGCCCGCCGGGATGAATCACATGGCGATGATTCCCTTTTTAGTTTACTCCACCATCGGCACGACTCTCTGGGTCGTTTTTTTAACGGCAGCAGGTTACTTTTTAGGGAAGAATTACCCCCTTGTGGAAGAATATCTGGCTCCCGTCTCAAAAATAGCTCTACTTGTCCTAGTTATCTGGTTTATCCTCTGGATTATCCGCAAACGTAACCGCCGGTACGAGTAGGTGTTGATGAGAGGTGGTGCGTTACGACGGATTGTCACCTTCCAGTCAAAGCAGCAATTTTTGCCGTCTAACGCACCCTACGTTTTACTGGGAATCTTATAATTTTCGTGGGATAGGTTTGCAATTCATCCTAGCTAATGATAGCTTGCCGATTAGGGATAATAGGTACATCCGGAGGTACAGGTTTCGCAGATTTCGACGGCATGAAGATTGGGCAAACCAGCTTTTGCCAATTTTTCATAGATCCAGCGCGATAATTCTTCACTGGTGGGATTTGCTAAACCAGTGGTTTCATTGAGATAATGATGGTCGAGAAAATTATCCAGTAGCGGCTGTAAATATTGTTTAATTTCGCCAAAATCCATCACCATTCCCTGTTGTGAGCCTTGGGACTGTAAATGATTACTTTTCACATAGACGCGTCCTAACCAACTATGACCGTGGAGACGGCGACATTTACCTTCGTAGTGGGGTAAATGATGGGCCGCTTCAAAGCGAAATTCTTTGTAAATAATCCATTCTGCCATGGTTAATTGGTTGATACTGTCGGTTAGATCTGGTTTATTTATTTCGCCACCGATAGTTATCCATTCTAGTTAAAACTTTAGTATTCTTAGTCCATATTGACATACTCCCACCGTCAAGCTACGCTGTGACGGGGAATTCTTTCCACATTGCTGTTAGAAATTCCGTGCTTCGACGAGACAGCTTAGATTCTCAATGTCTCCACTGAAAATCTTTCTTGCCGGACTCTCCCCCCCTTGCCCCCCGACCCCCCCGATGTCGTAGGGGCGAAGCATTCGGGCAATAACCTATCGGTGAAACCGTAAATTTTCTGTCCGAATGCTTCGCCCGTACTTTTTCAGCAGACCCTAGATATAGCGTTTCTCACACCTGTGTGGCACATTTAAACCTTTGCTAATTAAGCTTTTCACCATCGATAATGTACCTCTTGTGAGCAGGAAACGCTATAGATCGATGATTTTTTTTATTGTGACTTGCTTCCAATTCGTGAAGCGTCTGAATGGAAACTAAAAATCATTATCCTATCGGCGGGTGATTTTAAAGTGAACTTGCTTCCAATTCGTGAAGCGTCTGAATGGAAATGATGTGTAGGGTTAATTCATGAATTAACCCTACAATTTTTTTACTTCCAATTAGTGAAGCGTCTGGGACTAAATTCGGTTATTAAAAACTGATTATCTATTCCCCTTTTGCCGTTGGGCTATTCTGATATGTAGCCTATACTCAACGGATTTAGTATTAAACATCCGAAGTAACCGTGAGCGGCGATGCTGTCATCTATTTTCGTGCTTTTTTTGTGTTAATGGATTTTTTAAATCCTTTTATAACCCAGTATTATTCGAGTTCTTGAGGTTCAATAAGCAACTTAATTTACTGAATAATTAATTTTATTTTTTTCCTTGTGGTTCTCCCAAATCAATCCAATAAATCTCACCTTGAAAAATCGTCATATTGACTCAGATAATTGGCGTTGATGATGGCGTATTCCCTCTAACATTAAAGTTTCTGATTCGTCCAATCCATCACTATAAGCTTCATTCCAACTATCTATTAATGTCTGTTTAGTTGTTTTTTGATTATTCAATCCTAATTGTTGATGTAACTGCTCCAATAACCATTTTTTATCTTCAAGAGAACAGTCTCGTAACTTTTGTTCCAATTCAATTATCAGAGAAGACAACATAAAATTGATTCCATTTAACATTGAGCTATATCATAATTCTAACAACAAAAAAGTACCCCCTCGCGGGAGTGCCTTTTCCTTCAGACTAGGAATTAACCATTGATAGCGGGAGCAATCAGAGCTACGGGAGCCTGTTCACCACTAGCCAAGTCTAAGGGGAAGTTGTGTGCATTGCGCTCGTGCATTACTTCCATACCGATACCAGCGCGGTTTAACACATCGGCCCAAGTACCGATTACACGACCTTGAGAATCGAGAATCGACTGGTTGAAGTTAAAACCGTTGAGGTTAAACGCCATGGTGCTAACACCCATTGCCGTAAACCAGATACCGATTACCGGCCAGGCACCCAAGAAGAAGTGCAGAGAACGGCTATTGTTGAAAGAAGCGTATTGGAAGATTAAGCGTCCGAAGTAACCGTGAGCGGCAACGATATTGTAGGTTTCTTCCTCTTGACCGAATTTGTAACCGTAGTTTTGAGATTCGATTTCAGTGGTTTTTTGAGAATCCCTTGGGCATAGAATTAGGTTAATTTAGCTTTTTCCCCTTAAACTAAAACCGACAAAGACGTAGTTTAAGGCGTTTCGGTATCCCCAAACCTCAAGGAATTGATAACGCTGCCATCCTTTCACTGAGCCAGTCTGAAAATCTCTGAGGGTGTATAGTTGATTAGCCCAGTTGTGATCATTTGGTGTAGCATGGTGAACACAGTGCGCCCCTAGGCTAACTGGAAGGATGATTAGCCGAATAAAGACTGCTCCCACTAATTCCGTGGACCATTTTAACCACTCTAACCAGTGGTCTGAGCGCGGAGGGTAAGCACCCAGATATAGAGCAAAAGATTTACCAATTATCTGAGATTTAGCTCCCTCATTATCATCGGCTTCATAGGCCCAATTATGCTCCGGTAGCTGTTGCAAGAGTGCAGCTGCATAGGTTCCGAGTTGGGTAAATAGCGCCCAGAGTAAGCAGATTAAACAAGAATGGGTTAAACCCGCACAAACAGAGGCCAAGAAAAGCACAATCAGGGTAGCTATTTGGTAGTTAATGGGAGCTTTGAGGAGATTAGTCAGGCGAGAAAGGAAGGTTTCTCCGTAAAACTTGGGAGAGAGTAATAACTTGCCCAAATTTTGCCAATAGAAGGCCTCTTCTTCTCCAAATTCAAAACCTAACTCTTCTACTAAGTAGGGGGTATTCCCCTTGTCATTCATGGTAGCTAGGTTTTTCGGGGGGTGGTGAATTAGTAGGTGATCTTTTTTGAACAACGGAAACGGCTTTTTCCCGGTAATTAAGGTGAGCAAACAACCTAAAAGATGGTTATAAGTGGGATATTGAGGGAAAAAAGCATTATGGGCGCAAAAGTGGGCTATTTCCTGCAATTGAGCCGCTCCAGCTACGGATAACAAACATACTAGGGGGATTAATTGCCAGTGGCTAAGAGCGATCGCTAATCCGCCTATATACTGGAGTATGCCATAAATTAGCTCTAAGGAGGGGGTGCTTTTCCAGAGAGGGGGAGCAAGGTAGTAGCCTGTTAGCCAGTCAAAGAAAGCTTGTACGAGACGATTATCGCTGATTTGGAGCATCCCTAGGCGTGGATTATCCCTTAAAGCCGATGCTTGTGTTGGGGTGGTTTTTTTGAGTATCATAGTAGTAGAAAATTTGGGTGTACTGTCCTGAAAATGGTTAAATAACCAAATTCAGGCGGTTTTATTAGTGGTTGTGTAGGCGTTCGATTTCTCGATAGTGCTGGACTAATTGCCCATCACTAAAAAAGTGCTTTGGAGAGATTTCTATCTCGAAGGCGAGATTAATTACCCAAGCTTCTTTGGGTACATACCCCAAGAGATTTTTTAGCCTCTCGGTTATTGATTTAATCTGGTAGTTTGAGATGTACATAAGCTCTGAATTAGACTACACTTTTAGCTTATTTCTAGCCCTTTTAATTGTCGAGGTAGTTTTTGTAGCATTTAGTAGTCAATTTGCCAAAGTATCATTAAGTAGCTAAAAGTAGCATTTTGTGAATTGTATTCTTAAAAGGAGAACCACAAGTACAAATGGGAGATAGAAAATCTAAGCCAGAAATTCCGAGTTCTTTAGGCAAAGAACAGTTTTTAAGCTGTGTGGAACAAGTGATTAAATTGATAGAGCCTAATGGTATTAAACCTATTCAAAAATGTTTAATCGAAGGGTTCGCACAGGGTTGGACTTATGAACACATAGAAAGAGAGTCTGGCTACGACGTGCAGTCGCTAAGAACGCACGCATCTAAAACTTTTTTTCCATTACTTGCCCAGGCATTTAACAAGGGATTAGAAAGAGATATAGAAAAAGTTAACAAGAACAATGTCATCTCATTGGTTGAAGAGTATAATAGAAAAATAAGTGACAATGGGACTTTTTTACAGGATAAACTTAAAGAAAATAAGACAAAAATTAATATATTTACAAAGCTTAAAAATAACTTGTCTGGACAACAACAATCAGAACTGAATCGGATTATAAAGTCGTACTTGCCAGATAATGAAAATGCTAATTTTGAAAAAATCATCGATAAAATCATAGATTCTCCAGATAAAGATTTATTAATAATACTTTTTAGACTTACTCAAGATAGCAGAATTAATAGCTACAATCGCTCATACATTGAACAAACAATACAGGAGTTAAAGGAACTATTAAAGATTACTGACACAGATTACAGTGCTTGGATAGCAGAGATAACAGAAATTAATCCAGAACTTGACAATCGAGAAAATATTAATAACTATCTAATTATCAAAATAGAGGAGAGTAAAGGTCATGTAGCAAATACTTCCCCTGAATATAAATTTGCTGCGTGGTTTCTACAGTTAAATACATCTCAAAGTCAAGGAAATAATTATATACCTCTTCCTGTAGAGAGTAGCGTTAGCAAAGATGTTTATACTCAAAAAGATATAACGAACATTTTAACAAAAATTATTGAAGATTGTCATAACCGAGGAGGTGCAAACTTAAATATTGAATTTTTCACCAATGGCAAGCTACTATATACTAACTTTGAATCTTGGGAATACAATTACTTTGATAGCCTAACTCAACTTAAGAGAACATATTTTGTTAATGTTCGTTCTCTTACGAGATTGGAAACAATGTATAGTAAAATGCCAGCTTATCAACATTGGAAAAGTAGATGGGAAAGCTTAAAAAAAACTTTTATAGATACACAAACAGTTACTAACAGCGAGTCCTATTTGTGCCAAGAAACAACTCTATGGAGCAATCTTTGCGCTTCAACTCAAGAGGATTTAGAGCAATTCTTTAAAAGAAGCTTAAAATATGGCATACCTTTAGCCGTTGGGTCGCGCTGTTATGCTCAGGAAGCAATTCACAGAACACAAATTAATACACTCTTACAGGGTATTCAAATTAATCAATTGTCCACAACAGTTCAAGAGGTGAGGCGACAATCACCAGATAATTTAGAAGATGAACCCGAACATCTAGGACATCATCTATTATGCTTTTTAGAAGACCCTAATCGGATGCCCCCCTTCCACTACTTAACATCTCAGCACCTAGGTTAACTAACTATGAGTTCATGGAAAATCTTTCAAGGCAATCATGAAAAACGCTCAAGGGATAAGATTACTTGGCCAGAAATCCCACCTTGGCGAAGCTTCGCCACCAACAAATCCGAGGAGCGGGGAAAACAACTCATAGTTGACGATAAAACCATCGAAACCGTAAACGCAGCCATTCACCTACGCCGGCCTATTTTAGTCACAGGGAAACCGGGTACAGGGAAAACCTCCCTAGCCTACGCAATCGCCTACGAATTAGACTTAGGAGAAGTATTAGTCTGGCCAATTAATACCCGCACCACCCTACAAGAGGGATTATACTACTACGATGCGATCGCACGTTTGCAAGATTACCAATTAGAAGAAAAAAAAGACATAGGGCAGTATATCCGCTTGGGTCCCTTGGGAACAGCCCTCTGTCCGAGAAATTATCCCCGGGTACTGCTTATCGATGAGATAGATAAAAGTGACATCGACTTACCTAACGACCTCTTAAACCTTTTTGAAGAGGGAAGATTTGAAATCACCGAACTTTCCCGACTCGCTAAAGATACCGAAAACCAACCAATACCAGTACAAACCCATGACGGTAAATGGGAATCCATCCCCCAAGGCAAGGTAAGCTGCCAAGAGTTCCCCATAGTGATTATGACGAGCAACGGCGAGAGGGATTTTCCCCTACCCTTTAAACGTAGATGTCTGCTCTTAGAAATCCCCGAACCCAACCCAGAGGAACTAAAAAAGATAGTAAAAAGCCATTTTAATTATAAAGAGGCCAGTCCTGAAAGTAAAAAAATAGAAGACGCGATCGCAGAATATGTTAAAAAACGAGAAAAAGGGCAACTAGCAACGGACCAGCTTTTAAACGCCGTCTTTATGAGCATGGGCGAAAATAAACCCACAGGTGCAGAATTAAAGTCCCTTACCAACCTACTATTTACCTACCTCACCGACACAGGCAATAAATGACCCAAACCCCTCCCACACCAGAACTAATTGATAAATTTATCACCTTTGTCAAGGGCAGGGGATGGGACCTAGACAGTTACCAGATAGCTGATAGTTTATGGTGGTATGTTCTCACCCAAGAAGAGGAAGGAAACCCCCAACCCCGTCCAGAGCCTAGGGAAGAAAAGAAAGAAACCCCGACCACTAAAAACCCCCCCCAGGAGAGGAACAACGAAACCCAAGAGTCAGCAGCCCCATCCGATGAAGTTCCCTTAATACGGGAGACAGAGGCACAAAAACAACCTGAGAAGATAGGCGCAGACACCCTACCCATTAGCCTCCCCAGTGCCAAATTCTGGCGAGAAACCCTAAAATTAGGGCGGGCAGTGCGTCCCCTCATCCAAAAGATAGACTCAGCCACCCAAAGACAAATAAACCTAAACAGCACCGTACAGAAATCGGCCGAGTATAGCATCGGCAAGAAAGATGGCAGTTTAGCCCTAATACCCGTTTACCAAGCCCAAAAAGTCCGTTCCCTAGAGGTAGTTTTACTGATTGAAGAATGGGCCTCCATGGTCTTTTGGAAAGAAATGGCCGGGGAAATCCGCGATTGGCTAGAACAAATCGGGGCCTTTCGGGATGTCAAACTCTACCGCATCGGATGGGACGAAGATAGGCAAAATTTAGCCATCCGCACCTACTCTAACGATACTTGCTCAATTCACCCAAAAGATCTCATCCATCCTCGCGGCGAAAGACTTATCCTCTTCTACAGTGATTGTACTTCCCCAGACTGGTATCAAGGACGCTATAACCAAGCTCTTCAGGACTGGGGAAAACACCAAATCGTCACCCTGCTTTCTCCCTTCCCGGAAGCAATGTGGGAAAGAACCGCCCTTAGTCGAGGTTGGTTCGTCTCCCTAGTCAACCAAACCCCCCGAAAACCTTCACAAAACTGGAGATTTACCTCTATCCCCCTGCTGCTACAAATTGAGAAGGAAGAGGAAAATCAACATATTCTCAGAGAAACAATCCAAAAAACCTACTTTCCCTTACCCACCATCTCCCTAACCCCTTCATCCTTAAAAGCTTGGGCGCTTGTTCTCAGTGGTGACAGCAACGCCACCTGTGCGGGGGTACTACTAGAAAAATCCCCCCAAAACAGAGAAATACCCGCAACTATTTCTCCGGAGATGTCTGGGAAGCAAGCTCTAGAACTATTCGCTAGTACCGCCTCACCTCTAGCTTGGGAATTACTGAAAAAATTAGCCGCAGCCCCGGTAAATCTTCCCATCATCCGTCTTATTCAAAGCAAACTTTTAAGCGCCTCTAACCCCCTAAACATAGCAGAAGTCATCCTTAGCGGTTTTCTTAAAGTCTATCTAGGAGGGGAACCAGTGAAGTGGGACAAAGGAGGTAAATTTAACTTTCATACTCCCCCCAACAGCCTAGATTTTGAATTTGATGATGAGGTGAGAGAGCTTCTGCTCACTGAACTAGGGAATAGCCGCGCCTTAGAGGTAATTTTTGTCCTCTCGGAATACATCGCCCAAAAACTCAACCTGAGTACCACCACCTTTTTTGGTCTTATTCTTACCAATCCCCAAGTTCTCCTCGGCAAAGAAGCAGCTAATCTAGTTCGCGCCTTTGCCAAGGTATCTGCTAAGGTTTTCCAAAAGCTAGGGGAAGCAAAGTACCAAGAAATTAGCCAAAAGCTGCAATCTATGGTTGACTCACCTCCACCCCCACCGGTTGAGGAAAAGTGGATGAGGAAATATAAAACCGTAACCATAGCTAAGGTAAAAGAGCTTACGCGAGGAGAGGAAATATTGTTTCAACTGCTCAAGCATAGACTTAAGGATTTCAGCGTAGAAGATGGGGAACTGTATCAGCGCCTTCGTTTAACCCCTGAGCAGCTTAAAATTTTGGCAAGCGAAGAAATAACCGCCGAGACAATGCCAGTCCAGTTTAGGGAAGTCTTGGATAACACAGAAGAAGAAATCATCACCGAGAAATTTAACCTAACCCTGTTTAAGTCTGAAACCGTTTTTGTGGATGAGACGGGACAAATTACCGCTAAAGAACCCGTGAGAGCCTTCTACTTTGAAGAAAATCCCCCCAGCTTAAAAATGCTCTATATTCCTTCGGGGGAGTTTTGGATGGGAACCGAAGCGGAGGAAATAGCGCGGCTAGGGGAAAAATACGGGGGGGGGGATTGGTTCCAACGAGAATCCCCCAGACATTTAGTAAAAATCGCTCCGTTTTACCTAAGTCAAACTCCGATTACCCAAGCTCAATGGTTATATATTGCCCAAAGAAAAGATTTAAAAGTAGAGCAAGATTTAGAACCAGAGCCATCGCGGTTTAAAGGCAGCACAAACCCCGTTGAAAATGTATCTTGGTTAGATGCCGTAGAATTTTGCCAAAGGCTCTCTAAAATGACCAAGAAACAGTATCGGCTGCCCAGTGAGGCGGAATGGGAGTATGCTTGTCGTGCTGGAACCACCACTCCCTTCCACTTCGGAGCAACCCTCACCTCAAATTTAGCTAACTACAATGGTACGCAACGCTTTGCTAGGGAACCAGCAGGAGAATATCGCCAGCAAATCACCCCCGTGGGGCAATTTCCTCCCAATGGTTTTGGTTTGTATGATATGCACGGCAATGTCTGGGAGTGGTGTCAGGATGACTTCTGGAATAATTATCAAGGCGCACCTAGGGATGGTAGTCCTCGGCAAGAAAAGAGCAAAAAACAGCAAAATCAGGCAAATAAAGCTCTGCGGGGCGGTTCGTGGTACATCGATCCGGATGACTGCCGTTCTGCTTACCGCAACGACTACGCCCGCCGCGGCTTCAGCAACGGCAGCCTCGGTTTTCGGGTGGTGTGCGGTGCTGGGAGGACTTTGTAACCCTTTTTCTCTTTTTTTCCTTTTTCTCTTTTTCGATTTTTTTTGAACAAATGTACTATATGAGGTTGGCTGATCAGTAGCTGGTTATAATTAAATTGAAGACGGGTTTTAGGTTTTCCCCTTATCAAGGTAGGGTTGATTCATGAATCAACCCTACAATCAAACCTAGAATCAACCCTACAATCAAACCTAGAATCAACCCTACAATCAAACCTAGAATCAAACCTATCAACCCTACAATCAAACCTACAATCAAACCTACAATCAAACCTACAATCAATTAATCCTAGGATTCATCATGTACCAAATCACTCTTTCCCTACCCGATGAAACCGCTCTCGCTTTACATCTCACCCCAGAACAACTAGCACAGGAAATCTCTCTTCTTGCTGCCATTAAACTTTATGAATTGGGAAAACTTTCCTCTGGCACTGCTGCCAACTTAGCAGGTATTCCGCGAGTTGTTTTTCTCTCTAAACTTGCAGACTATGGAGTTGATACCTTCCGACTCAAGGAAACAGAATTAATCGAGGATCTGGCTAATGCCTAACGTCATTGCCGATACATCACCGATTCAATACCTCTATCAGACTAACTTACTTGACTTACTACCGAACTTTTACGGACAGATAATTATTCCTTTTTCAGTAGCTCAAGAGTTAGCCGTTGGAAAAGCTTCTGGAATCTCTTTACCTGATATAACCTCCTTAAGTTGGATAATTATTCAACAAGCAAAATCAGTTTCTCTTTTACCCCTTGTCACTGATTTAGGAAAAGGAGAAAAAGAAGTATTAGCTTTAGCAATAGAAATTCCCGATTCTCTCGCTTTACTTGATGATGGTTTGGCGAGACGATATGCAAATTTATTAGGAATAAAACTCACTGGCACAATGGGAATATTATTAAAGGCTAAACAAAATGGTTATCTACACCGTATTGAGCCAATTCTTAATCAACTAGAATTGCTGAAGTTTCGCTTAGATGCCACTACTCGTACTTCTGTGTTAAAATTAGCTGGTGAAGGATAGAGTATAAAATCAATTTTTAATTTAATTATAATCACTTACTTAGGGCTTGCTGAAAAAGTACGGGCGAAGCATTCGGATAGAAAATCTACGGTTTCACCGATAGGTTATGCCCGAATGCTTCGCCCCTACAGGACGCGGGCCGATACAGAACACTAAAACCCTTACCTCGTCTATATTTCATATTTATTCAGCAAACCCTACTTATGCCTACAATAATCATCCAAAAGACCCAAAAACGTCTTTTAATCTATAGAGAAAAACTCACCGATGACCTAGACATAGAATTAGTCAAAATACCATCGGGAACCTTTACAATGGGTTCTTCAGAACAAGAAAGTAGTAATAAAAGTGAAAAGCCCCAACACAACGTTACCCTGAAAAACTTCTTGATGGGTATTTATCCCATTACCCAAGCTCAATGGTTATATATTGCCCAAAGAGAAGATTTAAAAGTAGAGCAAGATTTAAAACCAGAGCCATCGGAGTTTAAAGGCAGCACAAACCCCGTTGAAAGGGTATCTTGGTTAGATGCCGTCGAATTTTGCCAAAGGCTATCTAAATTAAGTAAAAGAAAATATAGGCTACCAACGGAAGCTGAGTGGGAGTACGCTTGTCGAGCGCAAACCAAACCCTTAAATCTCGACAAAGGAGAAACCTACCCCCCCTATCACTTTGGGGAAATTCTTACCCCAGATTTAGCCAACTATAATAACAATCTCCAAAAAACCACCCCTGTTGGGCAATTCTACGCCAACGACTTTGGTTTATATGATATGCACGGAAATGTCTGGGAGTGGTGTCAAGATGATTGGCGCGAAAACTATGAGGAGATAAAAAAGAGCAAAAAACAGCAAAATCAGGCATATAAAGCTCTGCGGGGCGGTTCTTGGTACAACGATCCTGATTTCTGCCGTTCCGCTTTCCGCGACAACGACTTCCGCCGCGGGTTCAGCATCAACACCTGCGGTTTTCGGGTGGTGTGCGGTGCTGGGAGGACTTTGTAACTCTTTTTCTGGCATGAGTAGAAAACGGGTTTCTCGGAGAAACCCGTTTTCTGTGGGGTATAGTAAAGGGATTGGGGGAAATTCGGCTAATCTTAAGAATAAGCGGTTTAAATGCGTCTTAGCTTATCTCTCTTTTGTCAAAGTGGGTTGCAACCTTGATTTCTCCTAGCCTGAAACGACGTAAATTCGTTAAAATTTTCAAGACTGACAGAAGAGACCACAAACGCGGGATATCCCTCCGCACCACCTAAAAGGAGAATCTGATGTTCAAAATCGATACTTGCTGTACCCTAGTACCCTACTTTGAAGTACCAGAAGGAAAAATTGCTGCGTTCAAGGAACTAAGCCCCAAGTTCATTGAGAGAACCCGCACCGAAGAGGGCTGTATCCATTATGCTTTTTCCTTTAGCGGTAATATTCTTCATTGCCGCGAGGGTTACGTCGATGTTTCCGCAGTTCTTGCCCACCTGCAAAACGTCGGGGAACTGCTAGACGAACTTCTCAAAATCGCCAAGATTATTCGCCTAGAAGTTCACGCTCCCGCTGCCGAAATCGAAAAGCTGCGGGAGCCGTTGGCTTCTCTTAACCCTCAGTTCTTCATTCTCGACGAAGGTATTCGCCGCACCAGCGAAGCTTAACCCCAGACTGACAGAAAAGAGAAAAAGTAAACTAGAGAGTGTAAGTAGGGTTTGCTGAATAAATGTGAAATATAGACGAGGTAAGAGTTTTAGGGTCCTGTTTTGCTCTCACAGGTGCAAGATTTTGAGAGAATCGTGGTTCAAAACCTTGCATCTTCATCGGCCCGCGTCCTGTAGGGGCGAAGCATTCGGGCAATAACCTATCGGTGAAACCTTAGATTTTCTATCCGAATGCTTCGCCCGTACTTTTTGCCGCAAACCCTATCTAAACGAAAAAAAAGGAGTGAAAATAATCACTCCTACTGATAATCAGAAGAAAAAATGGCTTAAACCTAGAGAGCGTTGGCTCCCGCTACTACTTCTAGCAATTCTTGGGTAATAGCGGCTTGACGCGCCTTGTTGTAGGTACGGCTTAAAGTCCCGATTAACTCGCTGGCGTTCTCGCTGGCGTTACTCATCGCCGTCATCCGGGCTGCTAATTCACTCGCTGCCGATTCCTGGAGGGCGCGCAGTAATTGGTTATTTAAGTACAAAGGTAGGAGAGAATCGAGGATTTGGACGGGATTCTGCTCAAAAATCATGTCTTGGGGAAAAACCTGCGCCGGTTGGCTGGCCATTTTTTCCCGTTGTACCTTAAATTTTCCTTCTTTAGTCACCAAACGGAAAATCTCGTCATCCTGTACCGCTAAACCTTGGGTAGTTAAAGGTAACAGGGTTTGAATCACCGGAGTGGCACTGATCAGGGAGATAAAACGAGTATAAATTAACTCGACGCGATCAACAGTTTCCGATAAAAATAAGGAAAGCAATTCATCCCCAATAGTGCCAGCTTCATCGGCAGTGGGAATCTGTTCGAGGTTGATAAATTTAGCGGCAATGGGAGCATTCCGGCGCTCGAAATATTGTGCCGCTTTCCGGCCGGCAACAACTAATTGATAGTTAATCCCTTGCTCTTTTAACTCATTCATCCGTTGTTCGGCACGACGGATGACGTTAGTATTATAACCGCCACAAAGACCTCGATCGCCTGTCACTACCAACAGAGCCACGGTTTTTACTTCCCGTTGGGCCAGCAGGGGTAAATTAACATCACTAAAGGCTAAACGACCTTGCAGATTATAAAGGACCTGAGCGAGGGCATCGGCAAAAGGACGGGTACAGAGAACTTGTTCTTGGGCGCGGCGCACTTTTGCGGCCGCCACCAGACGCATGGCCTCGGTAATTTTTTTGGTATTTTTGACCGATTGAATTTGGTCGCGAATCGCTTTGAGATTAGGCATAATTCAGTTATCAGTTATCAGTTATCAGTTATCAGTTATCAGTCAAGAGTCGGGGTTTAGGAGGGAATGGAGAGGTGGGAAAACAGGGAAATGGGGAGATAGAGAAATTTCAACTCATACCCCAAAACCCCAAAACCTCAACACCCCATCCCCCAAAACCTAACCCCCATTACCAACATTCATTTACTGATTACCGAGATTATTTAAAAGCCTGTTTGTACTCGTTGATGCCATCTTTGAGCAGGCCTTCCGCTTCGTCGTTGAGTTGTTTTTCAGTGCTGACGATCTCAACGTAGCGAGGTTTGCTGGTTTTCAGGTATTCCCGTAAACCGGTGCAGAAATCGATAACTTTATCGGTGGCGATATCGTCGAGATAACCGTTTAAACCGGCATAAACCACCGCCACCTGTTCCCAAACGGCGAGGGGGAAGTTTTGGGGCTGTTTGAGGATTTGACGCAGACGTTGACCGCGAGCGAGTTGTGCTTGGGTGGCCGCATCAAGGTCAGAAGCGAATTGAGCAAAAGCTTCTAATTCGTCAAACTGGGCTAATTCGAGTTTTAATTTACCGGCAACTTTCTTCATCGCTTTCGTTTGGGCCGCCGAACCCACGCGGGATACGGAAATACCAGCGTTAATAGCGGGACGGAAACCAGCGTTAAAGAGGTCGGTGGAGAGGAAGATCTGACCGTCAGTAATCGAAATTACATTGGTGGGAATGTAGGCAGAAACGTCACCTGCTTGGGTTTCGATAATCGGCAGGGCGGTCATGCTGCCACCACCGAGGGCATCGCTGAGTTTAGCGGCGCGCTCTAGTAAACGGGAGTGGAGATAGAAAACGTCGCCGGGGTAAGCTTCCCGACCGGGAGGACGACGCATGAGCAGGGATAGCTGACGATAAGCTTGAGCCTGTTTGGTGAGGTCATCGTAGATAACTAGGGTCGCTTTGCCTTTATACATGAAGTATTCGGCGATCGAAGCTCCGGTGTAGGGGGCGATATACTGGAGGGTGGCGGGGTCGTTAGCGTTAGCGGCCACCACCACGGTGTAATCCATGGCGCCTCTTTGGGTGAGGGTGTCGATTACTTGGGCGACGGTGGAGGCTTTTTGACCGATGGCGACATAGACACAGATCACGTCTTCGCTTTTCTGGTTAATGATCGTGTCAATGGCGATCGCTGTTTTACCGGTTTTTCTGTCACCGATAATTAACTCCCGTTGACCACGACCGACGGGAATCATGGCATCGATAGCGGTAATGCCGGTTTGCATCGGTTCACAGACGGATTTGCGAGCGACAATACCGGGGGCGGGGGATTCCACCAGACGGGTTTCGCTGGCGAGGATGTCCCCTTTACCGTCGATGGGACGACCGAGAGCATCAACCACGCGGCCGACTAAGGCTTCACCCACGGGAACCTGAGCGATTTTACCGGTAGCTTTCACCGTACCGCCTTCTTTAATCCCGAAACCGTCACCCATTAACACTGCACCGACGTTATCTTCTTCGAGGTTAAGGGCGATGCCGACGGTTCCATCTTCAAATTCTAATAGTTCTCCCGACATGGCTTGTTGTAGGCCGTAGATGCGGGCAGTACCGTCACCCACTTGCAGGACGGTTCCCACGTTGGAGACCTGTACTTCTTGGTTATAGGATTCGATCTGTTGACGAATAATCGTGCTAATTTCGTCGGGTCTGATAGCTACCATAGTTTAATCTGGGAAAAAGTAAAAAATTAGAAGGTGAAAAAACGGCAAAAAAGGGAGATTAGATGACCTTAGCGCAGGGAGAGGCTGAGGCGTTGTAGTTGACCGCGAATGCTGGCATCAAAGACCTGAGAACCGACTTTGATCACCACACCACCGATCAGGCTGGTATCAACTTTGGTTTTCAGTTCGACCACATTCGCCCCGGTCAGGGTTTTCACTTTGTCGATGACGATTTGTTTTTGGCTATCGTTCAATTCGGTGGCCGAGGAAACTTCCGCTAAAACGGTGTTAGTCAGCACTCTAGCCAGGGTGAGATATTGTTGACAAACGGGTTCTAAAAATTGAATCCGACGTTTATCGACTAATAACATCATGAAGTTAGTTAAATAGGGATTGGCACTGGTTCCCATTACTTGGGAAAGAACGGCTTTTTTAGCTTCTTCTTTGATGACGGGATTGCCGATAAAAGCTCTTAGATCGGGAGCATTTTCCAACAATTCTAAGAGGGATTTAATTTCGCCGCCGATCGCTTCTAATTGTCCGCTGCTTTGGGCGACGGAAAGTAATGCTTGGGCGTAGGGTTCGGCGATTTCTGAACTGATTAAACTTCCCTGCATCTATTTACCTCCTAGGTTGGCCAAACTGCGATCAATTAGGGTTTGTTGTACCGATTCTTCCAGGCCGGTGCTTAACTGGGATTCCACGTTAGCTAAGGCTAAAGCGGTAATTCTTTGGCGTAATTCTACTAAAACGCGATCCTGTTCCGCCGAGAGATCTTTAGCGGCACTTTCGCGCATTCTTTGAATATCGAGTTCGGCTTGGGCGGCGATGTCGGCGGTGACAGCTTTAGCTCTAGATCGAGAGTTATCGATAATTTTTTCCGCCTCTTGTTTTGCCAGGGCGAGTTTTTTCTGTTCTTCGGCGAGGGCGGTAGCGGCAATATTTTTCCGGTTTTCAGCTTCGGCTAAAGCTTCCGCAATCTTCGACTGACGTTCTCCGAGGATTTGTCCGAGAACTTTGCGGCCGTAGAAGATGATTAAACCGAGCAGAATCGAGAGGTTAAATAGGTTAGTTCCTAAGATATCGGTGTTGATGCCGAATCCTTCTGCTGCCGCTTCCTTCGCCTCCGTGGCTAATAATAAAACTGTGTCGATGATCATGATTATTGAGGGCGGGGAGTAGGTTATTCAGTTATCAGTTATCAGTTATCAGAGGTAAGTTATCAGTCTTCTAACTCCTGACGACTGAGTTCTATCTTTTTACTGATCACTGTTATTAACCAATGGCTGGGGTTTAGCGAACGAGTTCGGGGCCGAGGAGTTTTTCGAGAATTTGACGGGAAAGAGAGGCCACTTGTCCTTCTAGAGAACGAAAGGCTTCTTCTTTCTGTTGGGCAATTTCGGCGGCGACGGCTTCCTTACGGGCGATCGCTTCTTTTTGGGCTGCGGCAACTCGTTCGCTGGCTAGTTTTTGGGCCTCGGCTTGCGCTTGGGCGATAATCTCTTGGGATTGTTTACGAGCCGAACTTAATTGCAATTCGTACTCTTGTACCAGTGCTTCGGTTTTGGCTAGTTGTTCTTTGGCTCCACCTTCGGTTTGCCGAATATACTCCGCCCGTTCATCTAAAACTTTACTGAGGGGTTTATAAAAAACGGCGTTCAGGATCACTGCCAAAAGAATAAACTGTAGTGCCATCACTGGCAGGGTGGCATCGAAATCAAACATTGATTTATTCCTGATAAATAGAAGCTATAGACAGGTTCAAAAAAGGAAGATGATCCCCCTGCTTTAACAATAAACAGTCAGGGGGAATCACTAAAATTCCCTTAATTAGCTATCAGCCTTCCGTCCCAAAAACCAGATTTTTTAGTTGGCTGCTTGGGCGTTTTTTGAGAGTTTTGAAAACTCCGCTGCCAAGCTGAGGACTGGGGGCTGATAGCCCACTGCTTTTTTAATTAGGCGAAGGGGTTAGCGAACAGTAAAACGAGAGCGATAACCAAGCCGTAGATGGTTAAGGATTCCATGAATGCCAAGCTGAGGAGAAGGGTACCACGAATTCTTCCTTCAGCTTCGGGTTGACGGGCGATACCGGAAACAGCTTCTCCAGAAGCGGTACCTTGACCAACACCGGGGCCGATAGCGGCTAAACCAACGGCGAGGGCGGCGGCGATAACGGAAGCGGCAGCTACTGTGGGGTTCATGGTGATTTTTTCCTCTATTTACTAATCAATTTCAATCTGTTGTTTACAGAGCGCGTTCTCAGCCGTAAAAAATGGCTGGTTTTCTGCTCAAAACTCCCGAAAGAGTTTTTGGGAAAGAACGATCCTGGAATTCAGTTGCTCATCCTGAATTCGACCAATAATTTCTTAGTTATTATCCTATTATTTGGACACTTTTTCCTAAGAAATTTTTCTTTTTTTCGTCCCTCGCTTTTAAGCGTGTTCTTCTTCGTGTTCCGATTCCAGGGCCTCATGGATATAGGCCCCG
This sequence comes from Microcystis sp. LE19-84.1B, assembly GCF_027531875.1. Classification (NCBI taxonomy): domain Bacteria; kingdom Bacillati; phylum Cyanobacteriota; class Cyanophyceae; order Chroococcales; family Microcystaceae; genus Microcystis; species Microcystis sp. LE19-84.1B. Next base: position 23,401 of record NZ_JAPZSR010000215.1, read on the forward strand.
GCAAGGGTGGCGAAGACAAGGGCCTGAATAGCGCTGGTAAATAAACCGAGAGCCATCAGGGGTAGGGGTACGACTAGGGGGACAAGGAAGACTAATACTGCCACTACCAACTCATCCGCGAGGATGTTTCCGAAAAGACGGAAGCTGAGGGAGAGGGGTTTGGTAAAGTCTTCTAAAATTTTGATCGGTAATAGCACGGGAATCGGCTCTAGGTAGTGAGCGAAGTAACCGAGTCCTTTTTTACTGATGCCCGCGTAGAAGTAAGCGAGGGAAGTCAGTAGGGCTAACGCCACCGTGGTATTGATGTCGTTAGTGGGGGCGGCTAATTCCCCTTCGGGCAGTTCGATTAACTTCCAAGGAATCAAGGCCCCTAACCAGTTAGAAACGAAAATAAATAAAAATAGGGTGCCGATGAAGGGCAACCAGGGTCGATATTCCTTTTCTCCTAGCTGGTTTTTGGCTAAATCGCGCAGAAATTCGAGAACGTACTCCATGAGGTTTTGAATACCGCTAGGGACTTTCTGTATCTTGCGGGTAGCGGCGATCGAGGCGATGATTAAGATAGCGAAGACGATCCAGGAGACCGCGATCACTTGCCCGTGAATTTTTAGTCCGCCGATGTGCCAGTACCAGTGTTGTCCCACTTCCAGGGAAGCGAGACTATAAAAATTAAGCACACTTAAACTGTCTAACATTTCCACCTTGGGGAGATTCAGGTTCGCAAATCAGGGTTATTTTGAACGGTTAAAGGGTTTAGGAATCGGCTTTCTGCTCCAGCTTGAAGATGGTTTGCAGGGTATAGACGATGATTGCGCCTTTATAGGTCAAAAAACCCAAAAAAACCGGCACTATGTGCAGTTCTTGCCAACGACTGGCGATGATGATTAATCCAGCGAATAGGGCTAATCCTTTTTTGCCTACCCGATTTTTCGTTACCCCCAATTTTTCCACTTCCCCGGCGAGGAGTTTTAGATAAACGACTCCCACCATTGCCCCTAATAGGTAATTAAGGGCAGTATTGAGGGAATAAAACAGCCACACGGGGATAAAGATCAGACCGCTTAAGATCAGGGTGGTGATCAATAGGGTGTTTTGTAGTTGATAGTATTCCCGCATCGGATCTGACGGCGGGTTAGTTTCTGGGGTTGGGGGAGATTCGATCGATGGGTCAGACAAGGTACACCTAAATCAGCGATAGACTAATCTCAATATCTGGATTGCTTTCCCAGCTATGACGCTCAGGTAAGCCACAAGACATATTATCACGGCAGTGGCAACAATTATTAAGCAATTGTAAATTGTCTTGATTCCCCCCGCTCGCAGCCGTCAGCTTTTTTCTCCCCCCCTCCCCTGCTCCTTTCTCCCCACTTCCCCAACTCCGGCGCTCCCTCTTGCCTGTTCCCTAAAACCAGAGACTTCCTACCTCACTATTAAGATAACTGCGATAACTGTGTTTTTGAGGACATTGTTTCTTGTCCCCACTCCTCAATAAACCCGAACCTGAAGAAAAATTTACCCCTACCCCCTACCCTAAAAGAAAAATTTTTTCTGGAAAGTTTTTCAGCATCAGGGTTTGATGGTTTGAGTGCCAGCTTGATCATTTTAACCAATATCATCCTTGCCCTTGGCGGGGGGTTAAAATTTGCTGCTATAAATAAGAAAAAAAGTTTTTGTGTGCTTCTCTCTGACAACAATCTCTAGGCAAAAAGCCGGAGATTTTTTAAAAAAGCTGATAACTGATCACTGATAACTGATCACTGATAAAAACTAACTAGGAACAATATTTAAGAAAGCATCGAAGTCTTTTAATGCTTCTTGGAATTGATTAGCAGCGAGACTAGCATCTTTTTCTTTGGCTGCCGCATCGATACGTTCAAAGTGAACGAAAAGATTTTTCGCTAACTGCTTGGCTTTTTCTTGGTCTTTGGGCAGTAAATTACGGGATAATCCTACCATTTCCTGACGCAATTGCCCCAAAGGACCGTGGATATAGGTGCGAGTATCTACCCAATTTTTGTCAGCGATGAGGTCTTGCAAAACGCTCATTTTTTCGCGAAATCCTTCTATGGGTTGGATGTAAACCTGTAACTGTTCGATTTTTTGCGGACTGTAAACGGTGGGGATAGTTGCTTGGGGACCACTGCAGCTAACCAGCAGGGTAGTAACTAGGACTAAAACTAGGGAAATAATCGAGCGAAGACGTGGCATTGGTTTATATGTACTATTTAACAAGCTATTGACGTTCTCTCCCTTAACCAGTCAAGGTATCGGGACGATTTTTACTTTATCAGGTTGTGGGATTCCCAAATCAGATTTTACTCCCAACGGCCTTGACAATAACTCGGTGTTATTGGACGATAATCAGCAATTTTGCCTCTGATCCCCCCTTAATCCCCCCTTGATAAAGGGGGTGTCTGATAATTTTTAACACCTACCTACTTATTGATTACAGCTTAAACTGTTTCATAAAAGCTCGATCGATCCGATCTTTCCATAACCATAATAACGGTGATTGCCAGCCAAAACTGCCCCAAGATGCGATCGCTTGTTGGTCTCCTGTCCCGATTAAACTCAGATAATTTTTCTGGGGAAAATAGGGTTTTAGTGGCCTATTTTGCAGAATTCTTGCTAAATTATCGAACAGGGGTTTTCCTTGTCGGACGGCAAAAACTCCCGCTTTCGGACGGGGATAATCTGGAATCGTGGCAATATCTCCCACGGCAAAAATATGGGGATGGGAAAGAGATTGCAGATAATTATTCACTAAAATAAACCCTTTTTCATCTGTCAGTAATCCTGACGCTTTTATCCAACTAGGGGCCGAGGCAGCCGTTACCCAAATTGTATAATCTGTGGGCAAAACTAACCCCGATGAACAGATAATCTGATCTGCTTGTACTGCCGTCACATCCGTTGATAAATATAATCTAATTCCCCTTTGTTGACAAATATTCTCTAAACGTTGACCGACCCAATTATTATGGGCTGGTAGGAGTTTTTTTCCTCGATGAATTAGAGATAAATTCAAATTACTGCTAGAGTTGAGAATTTTGTCCAAACGGGACTGCATATTTAAAGCTAATTCGACCCCGCCCGCGCCTCCACCAACAATGACGATATTTAGAGTATTATTGGGGTTACTAACCGCTTTTTTGAGGATTTCTTGCCATCCTTCCCGAAAAATCGGCACTGGTTTGGCGGGAATAGCGTACTCTTTAGCACCGATAACATTATCTACTGCCGGGATGCTGCCGATATCGATCGAGAGATAATCAAAGGGAATCTGTAAAGAATTATTACAAGTTACTTGACATTTTTCCGTATCTATGAAATTAGCCTTGTCTAAACAGAATTGCGCTTGAGAATACCTAGCTAGAGAAGGTAAATCGATATGAGTCTCGGCAAAATCATAAAAACCGGCGATGTGGCCGGGTAACATTCCCGAATAGGGGGTATGGGTGACATCGCTAATTAAAGTTAATTGAACGTTTTTTAGGGGTGATTGCCCCCAAAGACGAAGAGCGATCGCATGACTATGGCCACCACCGATAAAAACTAGGCGCTTGACTAAATCCATAAAAAAAGGGGATTGCTGCCAGAAAAGTTAAATTCTAATGAATATATCTTCTGACACAGAAATTCTGTTGCAAAATCGAGAGTGGATAGACAAAAACTCAAGACATCGGGGCCAGGAGCTTTTAACCAATGACAGTCAATTGGCATTTGGCTTTTTTCGGACTCGATATTCTTAAGTAAATTCTATCTAGTATCTTCGCTTCCCAATAGAGAGAAGTCTATGCAAGAAGTTTATATCGTGGCCGCTGTCCGGACTCCAATTGGTCGTTTTGGTGGGGGATTAATCGGATTATCCCCGGCGGATTTAGGGGCAACAGTGATGAAATCTGCCCTAGAAATCGCTAATTTGCCCCCAGAAGCCCTAGATTTGTATATTTTCGGCAATGTTTTGGGATCGGGTCATGGTCAGTTAATTCCCCGACAAGCGGCGATTAAAGCAGGAATTCCCGTAAGCGTGGACGGATATCGGGTGGATATGGTTTGTTCTTCGGGAATGATTGCCGTTAGTAACGCTGCTACCTCAATTCGCGCTGGAGAAGCGGATCTCGTCCTCGCCGGTGGCATTGAATCCATGTCCCAAACTGGCTTTTTTCTCTCCCATCGGGCCCGGTGGGGTTATAAATTCCTCATGGGTGCGCCGGAACAATTAACCGACCTATTACTCCACGATGGCTTAACCGATGCTACCACGGCTGAGGTTATGGGTTCCCAAGTCGATCGCCTCTGTCTCGATCGCGGTGTCTCTCGGCAAGCATTAGATGAAATTGCCGCCTTATCCCACCAAAGAGCGGCCACAGCCACAGAAAAAGGCTGGTTTAACGGTGAAATCGTGCCAATTGAGCTTAAATCTAAGAAAGGTTCCACAATTATCGCTCAAGATGAGGGTATTCGTTCCGATAGTACCCCAGAAGGTTTAGGAAAACTGCGGCCGGCTTTTAATCCGTCGGGAGTTTTAACCGCGGGGAATAGTAGTCAGATTTCCGATGGGGCCGCCGCTATCCTTTTAGCCAGTCAAAAAGCTGTGGATCAGTACGGTTTAAAACCAATTGCCAAAATCCTTGGCGGCGCTGTGGGTGCTGGAAAAACCGATCGCTTCCCAGAATTTCCAGTCCTCGCGGTGAAAAAATTACTGGCATCTTTAGATAAAACGATCGAAGATTTCGATTTAGTGGAAAATAACGAAGCTTTTGCCTTAAATAATCTGCTTTTTGAGATGGATCTGGGGTTAGCGAGGGAAAAACAAAACGTTCACGGTGGTGCGATCGCATTAGGTCATCCCATCGGTGCTTCCGGAGCGCGGATTCTGGTGACGTTAATTAACGCGTTGAAAGTACAGGATAAAACCCTCGGTATGGCGGCCATCTGTCATGGGACCGGTGGCGGAACAGCGATCGCAATTGAAAGAGTTTAGGAGGAAAAAGCTATGGTATCTCTGGGACTAGAGGAGAAAGTTATCGTCGTTACGGGCGGAAATCGAGGCATTGGGGCGGCTATTGTCTCTCTTTTGATAGATTTGGGGGCCAAGGTGGCCTACACGGATTTAGTCGCCGATAATCCCCAGGGTTTAGGCATTGTCGCCGACGTGACTAAGTTGGAATCCATGGCAGCGGCAGCTAAACAAATTGAAGCGGAATTGGGACCGGTTTACGGTATCGTCGCTAACGCGGGGATTACCAGAGATAACTTTTTCCCTAAATTAACGCCGCTAGATTGGGATTTAGTGATTAATGTCAACTTAAAAGGGGTTAATCACACGATTAAACCGTTTATTGAGGGAATGTACGAACGAAAAGCGGGATCGATCGTTTGTATTAGTTCTATTTCTGGTGATCGTGGTAATGCCGGCCAAACTAATTACGCGGCCACAAAAGCGGCAGTTATCGGTTTAGTCAAATCCTTAGCGCGAGAAGCTGCCCGTTATAATATTCGCGCCAATGCGATCGCACCAGGGTTTATTAACACGGAAATGACTTTAGCGATTCCCGATAAAGTTCGCGATAAAATCACTGCCGAAATTCCCTGTCGTCGCTTCGGTGAACCCGCAGATATCGCCTGGGCAACTGCCTATTTACTCTCTCCTGTTGCCAGCAGTTATGTCTCTGGAGAAGTCCTCAGAGTTAATGGGGCCCATCACACCTAATCAGTTATCAGTTATCAGTTATCTAATTCAAAGATGGAAAATGTGTTGGTTATTGTCCCTGCTAAGTTGCTTGATAGTAGCATAAATCTATGAAATTTCAATGGGATCAAGACAAGGCAAATAACAACATCAAAAAACATAGTATATCTTTTGAAGAAGCAGTGACCGTATTTGGGGATCCATTGGCCGTAACGATTTTAGATCCCGATCATTCAGTGGGCGAGTTTCGTTTTCTGACGATAGGACAGTCAAAATCACAAAAGCTGTTAGTCATATCCCATACAGAAAGAGAAAATGAGATTCGCTTAATTAGCGCCCGTTTAGCTAGTAAACAGGAGAGAAAAAATTATGAATCAGGAGTCTGAAGAAACGGTTAATGACGAGATGCGGACTGAATATGACTTTTCTGGTGGTATTCGTGGCAAATATTATCAAGCTTATCGACAGGCTAGTAATGTGATAATTCTCGATCCCGATGTGGCGGAAATTTTTCAAGATTCAGCCTCAGTCAATGAAGCGTTAAGATTACTAGCAAAAATTGCCAAGTCTGGAAAAATATGACTTATCAGTTATCAGTTATCGGGTGTAGGGTGGGTTAGTAAACTAGCGAAATCAGCGTTAAAGGAAAAGGGCAAAAATAATGGATAAACCGACACAAGCTTGGAGTGAGATGGCCGCCGATTACGTCAATCTTTGGACAGAAACCGGGGCAAAAATGTGGTCAAGTTGGTTTGATATGATGGGGGCGATACCGACTCCTATGGGCAATATTAAACCAGAATTGCAAGAGGCAACCCAGCGCTATTTTGATAATCGGGATTTATTGATCAAATTCCTAAAATTATCGATGGAAGCTTGGGAAAGTATCTTCCCAAAAATGCAAACAGGAGAAGACTGGCAAACAATTTTAGATAATTATACCCAACAGATGCGCGGTCAACTGAATAGTTTTACTACCACCACTTCCCAAAGTAGTCAAGATGTCAGTCAACTATGGACAATTTACCTGCAACAATTGCAAAGTATCAATCATTTATGGTTCGATCCTTTCGTCCTGTCAAATGATACAATAACTAAAGCTTGGTTAGGTAATACTTCTTCTTTGATCGAACTCAATAATATCTATTGGCAGAAGTTTTATGATGAAACTTTTGGCCAATGGTTACAGATGCCTTTATTGGGATTGCCGCGAGAATTTAACCGCAAATTACTCGATAGTTTTGAAACTTGGCGCGTTCTTTATCAAGCTAGTATTAACTATCAAATTGTGCTGGCTGATATTCAAGTTAAATCCTTTGAAGCTTTAACTAAAAAATTAGTTTTCCTAGCAGAAAAAGGTCAACCTGTCAAGAATTGGCGAGAATTTCAAGATGTGTGGAGTGTCGTCGCTGATGATATTTTTGAAAAGGCTTTTTGTCAACCAGAAAACCTAAAAGTAAGGGGAAAATTTATTAATTCCCTCAATGATTATCGCCTCAAACAGCAGGATTTAATGGAAATTTACCTGCGCTCAATGAATCTGCCTACCCGCAGCGAAGTCGATGAAATTCATCGGACTGTCTATGAATTACGCAAAGAGGTAAAAAGTCTCAAAAAAGCTTTAGGAGAAAAAAAAGCAGTAGAAAGTAACAATTAGTTAATTGTGCTTGACAATCAGTTATCAGTTATCAGTTATCAGTTATCAGTTATCAGTTATCAGTTATCAGTTATCAGTTATCAGTTATCAGTTATCAGTTATCAGTTATCAGTTATCAGTTATCAGTTATCAGTTATCAGTTATCAGTTATC